>JAILSA010000157.1 GCA_024697885.1 Eubacterium sp.
CCTTAGCAAGCTTAGCAATCATGCCTGCAGGTCTCATGTGCATACCCTCTGCGTTTACGATTGTTACGTTCTTTGATACCATAATGAATCTCTCCTTTTATAAAATTGAGTTTTGAGTTACTGTTTTATGCGTCCTGAGGCAGCTTCTTTTTAAGAAGTGCCAGCATTATCATTCCGACTAAAGAACCGATTACCAGTGCCAGTACATATTTAACAGGGCTTCCCACTACAGGGAATACGAATATACCTCCGTGAGGTGCTCTCAGTGTGCAGTTGAATGCCATTGAAAGACCGCCCGCCGTTGCTGCACCTATCATACAAGAGGGTATTACTCTTGCAGGGTCAGCTGCAGAATAGGGGATAGCACCCTCAGTGATGAAGCTCAGTCCCATGATGTAGTTTACAGGGCCGTTCTTGCGCTCATCAGCAGTAAATCTGTTTCTGAAGAAGGTTGTTGCAAGCGCTATAGCGATAGGCGGTACCATTCCGCCGACCATTACAGCCGCCATTATATCAAAATTGCCCGAAGCGATTGATGCTGTTCCGAAAACGTAGGCTGCCTTGTTGAAAGGTCCGCCCATGTCGATAGACATCATTGCACCTAATATACAGCCGAGCAGCACCTTGCTGGAGCTTCCCATATTTGTGAGGAAGTTTGCAAGGCCTTCGTTGAGAAGTCCCATTACAGGGTTTACAGCGCACATCATAAGTGCCACTATCGCAAGACCGCCAAGCGGATAAATGAGTACGGGCTTGATACCGTTCAGTGACTTAGGAAGCTTATCGCAGGCCTTTTCAAGACCCAGCATGATAAATCCGCCAAGGAAGCCTGCCAGCAGAGCACCTAAAAAGCCTGAGGGAACGTCTCCTGCAGGGTGAGCAAAGGTAGCACCTGCGGCTGCCATAGCGCCGCCTGCCATACCTACCAGAAGTCCCGGTCTGTCAGCGATACTGAGCCCTATATAGCCTGCAAGTATCGGGATCATAAACTGGAATGCATAGTTCCCTATAGTCTTGAACCATGCAGCAGCAGCAAGGTGAGTACCGAAGTCACCGTCCTGCGGTGCGCCGCCGATTGAGTCAATAAGGAATGCCAGTGCTATGAAGATACCTCCTGCAACAGTAAACGGCAGCATATTCGATACACCGTTCATAAGGTGCTTATAAAGCTTTCTTCCGAAGCTCTCGCCGTCGCCCGATGAAGCCTGACTGCTGTCCGAGCCGCCCTCGTGGTGATAAACAGGAGCGTCACCTGCTTCTATCCTGTTGATAAGCTCCTCTGGTATCTTGATACCGTCGGAGACCTTGGTTTTTATAACCTTCTTGCCGTTGAAGCGAGCCATCTCGACTGTCTTATCAGCCGCAACTATGATACCGTCGCAGCCGTCGATGTCCTCCTGTGTGAGAACATTCTTTGCTCCACCCGAGCCGTTTGTCTCAACCTTGATAGAGATGCCAAGCTTCTTTCCTGCCTTCTCCAGAGCCTCGGCAGCCATGTAGGTGTGCGCTATACCTGTAGGACAGGCTGTAACTGCCAGCACCCTGTAGCCCTGTGCCTCTGCCTTTTGTTCAGCAGGCTCGTCAGGATATTTTTCTTTCTCCATATCGTCGATTATTTTCAGGAATTCTTCCTTGTCCTTTGCATTCAGAAGCTTCTCCCTGAAATCCTCATCCATAAGGATAGTCATTAGACGTGACAGCACCTCAAGGTGAACATCACCGTCATTCGGGGCTGCTATCATAAACAGCAGATTTGAAGGCTCATCGTCAAGAGCCTTATAGTCAACACCCTCGGGAACTGTCATTGCTGCCAGCGACGGTGCTTTTACTGCCTCGCTCTTTGCGTGAGGTATTGCAATACCCTCACCTACGGCTGTCGAGCCCTTTTCCTCTCTTGCAAGGATACCTGCTTTGTAGGCTTCCTTGTCAGCGATATTTCCGCCCTTGACTTGCAACTCAATCAGCAAATCAATTGCTTCGGGCTTGCTTTTGGGTGCTGCATTCAGTGCAATACTTTCCTTACTGAGCAGATCAACTATTCTCATAAGATAACCTCCTTCTATTTAAATGTCAGAGCGTTCTCAGCAGCTCTGCTATTTTCTCTTTTGTTGCCAGACCGTCAGAAAATGCCGTTGCACCGCCTGCGGCTGTACCAAGCTTCAGTGCGTACTCATAATCTCCGTCGATAGAGCCTGCCACAAAGCCTGCTACCATTGAGTCGCCTGCCCCGACAGAGTTTCTGACCTCACCCTTGCACACACCCTTTATGTGGGTCTGTCCATTCTCATCAACAAGGAGAGCTCCGTCGCCTGCCATTGAAATAAGTACATTCACAGCACCCATTTCCTGAAGCCTTCTTGCGTACTCCCCAATCTCTTCTATAGTTTTGAGCTCCACTCCGAACATCTCTCCGAGCTCGTGATTATTTGGCTTTATAAGAAACGGCTTATACTTGAGCACATTCAGCAGAAGCTCCTTTGTCGCATCAACCACCGTCCTTATATTTCTGCCCGAAAGCCTTTGCATTATTCTCTCATAAATATCCGAGGGCAGGCTGCTTGGTATACTGCCTGCAAGGATAAGCGTATCCCCGTCTGTCAGCTTATCAAGCTTTTCAAAAAGAGCGTCAAGAGAAGCATCATCTATATCAGGTCCCTGACCGTTCAGCTCTGTCTCCTCTGCCGACTTGATCTTCACATTTATACGTGAGTTCCCTTTCGGAAGCCTTACAAAGTCAGCATCAATGCCCATGTCCGCAAGACCCTTCTTAATAGCCTCTCCTGTGAAGCCTGCCGTAAAGCCCAGTGCCTTTGACCTTACTCCGAGCTCATTCAGCACTATCGAAACATTTATGCCCTTTCCGCCGAAGTACATCTCCTCTGCCGACGAACGGTTTACCGCCCCGAGCTTCATCTCTCCCGTATGAACAACATAGTCGATAGCAGGATTGAATGTGACCGTATAGACCATTACATTACCTCCTTTACGCTTGTCGCATTAAGATATTTTTTATCC
>JAILSA010000204.1 GCA_024697885.1 Eubacterium sp.
TCTACAGGCAATACAGCACACCCTGACATCCACGGCTCCAGTCTTTATGGGGGCCATTTCATCCGGTGTGCTCTACTATGTAATCACCTATCTTTCACTTGCTCCCTGGCAGAGAGTATTGGCCATTTACGGCCTGGTATCCATCCTTATGCACATGACCATGAGTGACCAGGACTTTGAGGTCATGTGGAAGGGCATGCCAGTAGTTTATTTATTGGTATTTTTTGCCTGCTTTGTAATGGAATACAGTTTGGTCAGTCTTCATATTTTTTCGTAAGTCCTAAAATTCAAAATGCTGGTAGTCTTTAATGGAATGCCAGCTTCCACCCCAGGTGGCGCCTGCCTTCTTAAAGAGTTTGTAGCAGGCGTCTTTTTTGGTAATCATATGGGCTCTTTTTTTCTTGCGATTAATGAATTTCTTGGCGTTTTTGTGGTTGCAGACCCACTTGCCATTCTTCCGGTAGACATAAGGGTTTTCTCTGGTGTTGATGTCCACAGCCATACCCATGCCGTGCTTGGACAACTTAGTGCTAGAGCCTGTCATGAGGCGGTAGCAAAAACCAGAACTGTTGCCCGCGTCGCAGGAGGCGTCGTCACTGTCTAGGGCAGAGTTGTTGGTCCAGTAATTATCTATTAAATAGAGAGACTTGATCTCGTATTCCTTCTTAAAAAGCTTGCGAAGAATGGTCTTTATTTTACCGGCAATCTTCTTGTTGACAATGATTTCCCCAACTTGAATTTTGTGTTTGTAATTGTAGTGGAGGACCTTTATATAGCGCAGGTCCTTTAGCTTAATGAGTTTGTTTTTCTTAAAGGACTTTCCCTTAATGCGCTGGTAGACACTGTCTTTTTTCTTGATTTTATATGCGGAAAAATATTGGGACAGGTTTTCAAAATCAATGCGGTCTGCAGAGATTTTTTCTCCTGCATCCATAGACTTGAGTTCTGCCTTGGTCAAAAGACCTGGGGACTCGGTTTCAGTGGCCTGACTAGAACTTGCACTAGGACTTGGACTAGGGCTGGCAGTGGCAGCCAAGGTGATGACTCCCGTCTGTAAGAGTAGGGAGCAGGTAAGGGCTAAAGTAAGAAATTTATTAAATAGTCTCATGAGAAAATACCTCTTTCTGTAATTTATTTAAATATAACACAAAAGTTCCCTTGTGAGAAAGGTATTCTCAATGATAAAATGAAAAAAAGGGGGGATTGTTATGGCAAAGAAGAGAGGTCAAGACTCAAACAATGAAAAGTTAGGTAGATTTCTCTGGTCTGTAAATTATATTTTTTACATGATTCGATTCGTGGCATTCTTTAGCCTTTTGGCTCTGATTGTCCTATTTATTATGGGAAAACCTCTCTGGTGGGCACCCATTGTAGGAGTGGTTATTTTCCTCATTCGGCAGACCATTTTGCGTTGGATCTTTGCCCTTCTAAAAAGACTTATACACCTGGGGGATTAGGTCAAAGGACCTTGATATCCAAGGCTTTTGTAATCTTTTTTAGGGGGATATAGAAACTGTATTGGGAGTTAGAAGATTTGCAAATTCCCAGGGCGGCATAGCCGCCTTTTTTCTTTTTCATATAGAGAAGTCCTCCGCTGTCTCCGGCTTTGGCCTTGAGATTAGTCATATAGAGGCCGGTATAGAGCCCAGAGTTGGTGGCAGTGGTGGCATTGGTGTCAAGGATTTTTCCCTTCGTTAGATAGGTGGAGGCTCCAGACTTCCACACCTTGGTGCCTGCATCTGCCTTTGCCTGGCTGGCGATTTTGACTCCCCCTTTTTGGCCTGAGGCATCTTGGTAGAGGACCTTGGAAGAAGGCTTGTAGGAGTCATTTGTCACCCGGACAAAGGCGGCATCCACCTGGGAGTTAATCTTTAGTTTGGTCACCTTACCTATATACTTAGTGCAGGCTGCATCTAAGTAAACCCAGTCCCCTAATTCCTTTTCGTGACCGCAGGTAATAAAGCCGTAGATCTTCTTTCCCTTCTTGGTCTCATACATAGCTGGGCAGCCAATGCTGCTGACCTTGGTATAAATTCTTCCCTGGCTGACTCGGTCAATGGTATAAATAGCTCGGCCAAGGTTTAGGTTTTTGGCGGAGGTGTCCTCAGAAATAATTATCTCCCTTTGCTGGGCTCGACTTGCCTGTACGGGACATAGGCCAAAGAGGACAAGGCTCAGAACTAAAATTAGTCCTAAAGGTTTCCGTGATAAAAACATGAAATCACCCTTTCTTGAATACTTAAATACTGTTCTCTTGTATCATGCTCCTTCCCGCCGCCCTTTAGGCCCCATAGCTTGGCCAAATAGGCGACGCAGAGCATACTTTTAATCTTTCTTTGGGCCTCTTTTTGACAGTAGGTGTATAGAGATAAACCCTGTGTTTCCAACGTACTACTTGTGTAGTCTGCCTCTGTAAGGCCCAGAGCCTCAGCCCTGTGGAGGTGGTCCTCATAAATTTTATTGCCGTAATTATTTACTTGTTCTTTTTCCAGGAAAATTTCAGAATGGTCTGCCAAAGAATGGAGGACCTGATTCTGCCAGTCTGCCAGGTGGGACATAGTCTGCTGTTTCCCTTCTGAGTATGGTAGGGGGGAATAGGGGGGAATCTCCTGATAGGAGACAGACTTTACCTCATAGGTATAAATGCCTTCTGTGGCCAGATAGGCCAGGACGGACTCATCCAAGGGAAGAGCCTCCTTTTTAATTTTTTTTGGAAAAAAAGAGTAGAAAATTAGAGCTCCTGCCAGAAGAACAAGAATGCTTCCGGAGACGAGCCTGTGATAAAAATGATTAATTTTACACACCCCATTATTAAGAAAAATTTGAAAGTAAACCTATCATACAACAATTTTTTTGAAGTGTCAAGATAAAAATGGCACTTCTTTAAAAGAGAAATTCTATCAAAAATAAAGGGAGCTTTTACCCGGAAGATAGGTTATAATCAGTGTAAAGACTGCGAGAAGGGAGGAAATGTATGGAGATAAAAAAAGAGGATTTAAAGGTATCGGATTCCAAAATTTGGCTAGAGGATTCGGCGGGAAATATGATTGCCTTTGTGGAGTTTCCTGAGTTTGAACCGGGCAAGGTAGAGGTTACTCACACCATTGTGGACCCATCTATCCAGGGCCAGGGGGTGGCGGATTTTTTGACCCAGGCCATGGCAGAGAAACTCTTGGCAGAGGGCAAAAAGGCGGAGCTCACCTGCTCCTATGCCATTCGATGGTTCCACCTTCACAGGGAGTTTAGAGAGGTCCTTGCGGATCCGGAATACGAGGAGCAAAAAGCCAAAACCCTGTCGGGCCATGCCTGCGGGATCCCTCGACACAGAAAGAATTGAAAAAAACCACCAACGGGAGACTTCAAGGCCAATACCTTGTGTCTCAAGTCGGTGGTTTTTTTATCCTTAATTATATGCCTGTATTTTTTGTGATTGCGGAAAAAAGTATAAGTCTTTTTCTTCTAAATTACTTGCTAGTAATTTTACTTGCTTGTAATTTTACTTGCTTGTATTTCTGTTTGCCACAGAGAAGGCAATTCCTGCGATGGAAAGAACGAATACCAATGCCATTGGAAGGATTGGAGCCTGATCTCCGGTCTCAGGAGAATCGCTAGCTACGTCTTCGTCCTCGTCATCATCCTCGTCGCTGCTAGATGCAGAAGAGGAATTGCTGTCATCGTCATCATCGTCTGTGGAACTTGAAAGAGCTACATCGTTTTCATCGATGTTTGTTGTCTCATTAACATCTGTCTCGTCCTCATCCCTGGTATCTGTAGAACTTGCTGTTTTGGATGTAGGTGCTGGTGTAGCAGTTACCTTTGTGGTCTCTGCGTCGCTGGCAGATGCGGAAGCAGTTGGTGCTGCAGTTGCCGCTGTATTGTCATCCTCGTTTGCCTCTGGTGTAGAGGTTGCAGATGCGCTCTTTGTGCTTACTGGTGTTACAGCTGGTGTAGCGCTTGCACCGTTTACAGCTGGAGTAGCAGTAGCGGTTGCAGTAGGAGCTACGGTAGC
>JAILSA010000240.1 GCA_024697885.1 Eubacterium sp.
GATTATGGCGACGGGAGCTGCGGAGAATGTGGTCACCTGCCCGGGTTGGACGCTGCCGGGAGTGATTGGAGCCGGCGCAGCCCAGACTATGATGAATCTCCACGGTATTCAGCCAGGTAAGAAAATACTCATGTTGGGCTCGGGAAATGTAGGCCTGGTGGTATCTTTCCAGCTCATGCAGGCGGGCTGTCAGGTGGTGGCGATTGTAGATGCGGCGCCTAGGGTAGGTGGTTACGGAGTTCACGCCGCCAAGGTGGCCAGAACGGGAGTTCCATTTTACCTGTCCCACACCATCAAGGAAGTGGAAGGAGAAGACCATGTCACTGGCGTCACCATCAATCAGGTCGATGAAAAATTCCAGCCGATTGAGGGCAGCGAAAAAACTTTTGAAGTAGATACGGTTTGCTTGGCAGTTGGCTTGTCCCCTATGTCTCAGCTCCTTAAGATGGCGGGCTGTGAGATGGAGGACAATCCAAAGCGAGGCGGCCAGGTGCCAATCGTAGACCAGTACGGAGAGTGTTCTGTTGCAGGAATTTTTGCCGTAGGAGATGTGTCCGGTATTGAGGAAGCCTCCTCGGCCATGATTGAAGGAAAAATGGCTGGTGTCTGCGTGTCGGAGTATTTGGGCTACATAGATGAGGAAGAGAAAAAAGAAGAGATTGCCAAGTTTGAGAAGGATTTGGACAGTCTGCGTCAGGGCATGTTTGCTCCCAAGAATCGAGGCAAGGTGATCCAGGAGACAGAAGAGGGAATCAAGGTGTCACAGAGTCTTTTGGAAAAAGGATTTGTGGCAGATGAGGAAATCGAGAGATTTCCGGGAGTGGTCCACAAGGTGGGAGTACATCCTGTCATTGAGTGTACCCAGAACATTCCCTGCAACCCCTGCCAGGATGCCTGCGTAAAGGGTTGTATTTCCATCGGCAACAACATAACCTGTCTGCCATTTGTCAAGGATGAAAACAAATGTATTAACTGCGGAATGTGTGTGGCTAGCTGCTCCGGACAGGCGATTTTCCTAGTGGATGAGGATCTGGGAGATGGCACTGCTACAGTGACTCTGCCATATGAGTTCACCCCTTTGCCAGAGGTGGGAACCAAGGGTTACGGACTCAGCCGCAGCGGTGAAAAGATTTGTCCAGCAGAGGTGGTTTCGGTCAAGAGCATCAAGACATTCGACCACACCAACCTTTTGACCATGAAAGTTCCAAAGGAATTTGCCATGAAGGCAAGATTTTTCAAATGTTCCTAAGAGAGAGAGGAGACCGGTTATGAACACTGTAGTAGATAGAGCCAAAATGTTAGGAGAATTTGTTCCACAGGCAGATGACGACATGCTTATTTGCAGGTGTGAAGAAATCACTAAGGGAGAAATCCGAAGGGCAGTTCACGATGGCATGTGGACCCTGACGGAAATCCGAAGATATTTGAGAACGGGAATGGGCCTGTGTCAGGGGCAAACCTGTTCTAAGCTGGTCAAGGGAATTGTGGCAAGAGAGTTAGGAGTATCTCCGGCAGAGTTAGAGCCTGCCACAGCCAGATCCCCAATGAGACCAACTGAAATGAGAATCTTTGCGGCGGAAGCCCAGGAAGAAAAATGTTAGCAGGAGGTGAGACAATGAACATGGAAAACAAGGCAGATGTAGTTATTGTCGGCGGTGGAATTATTGGATGCGCCATTAGCTACTACCTGAGCAAGCGTGGCAAGAGCGTCATCGTGTTAGAGGGAAGCGACAACATTGGAAACGGAGGCTCCTCTAGGAATGGTGGTGGCGTGAGACAGTCAGGAAGAGATCCAAGAGAATTGCCTCTTGCTATGTATGGGATCGAAAATCTTTGGCCTGGTCTTTCTCAGGAATTAGGTGTGGATTGCGAGTACCACAAGGAGGGAAATCTTCGACTGGGAAAAACAGAAGCCCACAGGCAAATCCTACAGGGATTGACAGACCGAGCGGTGGCCTGCGGCCTTGGGGTAAAAATGATTGATGCTGAGGAAATCAAGAAGATCAATCCCCACCTGTCAGATGAAGTGATTTGTGCCAGTTGGTGTCCAACAGACGGACATGCCAACCCTATGGTGACCACCCTGGCTTTTTACAAGAAGGCAAGAGAGATGGGAGTGCGCTTCATCACAGGAGAAAAGGTTACCAGACTGAGAAAAGTAAAAGGCCGTTTGAAGCAAGTGTATACAGAAGAAAATTTATATGAAGGTGATTTTGTTGTTGTGGCAGCGGGCTATGAATCCAGAGAAATCCTTGGAACGATTGGTGTAGATGTACCTATGCACAGGGAACTCTGTGAGTGCCTGGTGACAGAGGCGGAGCCCCCAATGTTTAACCAGATGTTGGGAACAGCGGAGGCGGACTTCTATGGACATCAGTCAGATCATGGATCCTTTGTCTTTGGAGGGATGTCAGGTCTAGAGCTCAACAACAAGGATACGGGACCGGAGAATTCTCCGGGGAACGCCTCTATTACAGCACCATGCATATGTCGAGGAATTATGAAGTATTTTCCTGCTCTTGAGGATGCCAAAATCGTCCGAACCTGGGCGGGATACCTGGATATCTGTCAGGACGGAGTACCTGTGCTGGGACTGGTGGATGAGGTTCCCGGTCTGGTAGTGGCCTGTGCCTTTTCTGGACACGGTTTTGGTATTGCACCGGCAGTGGGAGAACAGATGGCCATGCTGATTGATGAAGGAAAAACAAGTGTAGACATTTCGGGCCTCAGATACGGAAGGTTTAAGGCCAAAATTTAAGAAGGAGGAATTCCCATGAATGTAGCTGTAGAAGAATTATCCAAAATTGAAATAATTACAAAGGAAGCTAAGGTGGCGGAGTTGACAAAGGAGTTTGGCAAGTTCGGCATCACAGGAATGACCATCTATGACGCTGTGGGATGTGGAGTCCAGATGGGAACAGAGGAATATGAGATAGAAAAAAATGAGGAGCCTAATCTCCTGAAGAAGCAGGTGGTGATGGTGGTTCTTCCCTCAAAGGAAGTCAATGACTTTTTGGAATTTGTGGGCAAGTCGCTATACACCGGTCACATAGGTGATGGAAAAATATTTGTGACACCAGTGACTAATGCAGTTCGAGTGAGAACAGGAGAGGAGGGAAAAGATGCTTTGGTAGAAGGTGAACTAGATTAGGGGAGGTGACAGCATATGAATGAGAAAAAAATAGGATTGGCCAGTGTAATCGCAACTGGCGTGGGGCTGGTGGTGGCTTCAAGTTGCCTCCTGACTCTTGGAATCGGAGCCGGAAGTTTGGGAACCCCATTCATTATTACCATGGCAATTGCCTGCCTTGTGAATATATTTACCCTGCTGTCCATAGCGGAGTTAAATGCACTGATGCCCAACTTGACCGGAGGCCTGGCCCAGTTTTCCCTGGCCTGTGTGGGCCCCTTTGTCACCATTATCTGTATGGTGGGGGGATACCTGCTCTGTAATTCCCTGGCAGGATCTGTGGAGGGAGCTGTATTTGGAAACACCTTTGCAGAAATATTTTCCGACTATGGAATTCCGGCCTGGGTTTTCACTGTGATTCTAATCTTTTTCCTGGCCCTGACTAATTTAAATGGCGTAGATGTTTTTATAAAAGTTCAGGACTTTGTGGCCTATGCTTTGATTTTATCCATCGTAGCCATGGGAATTATGGGAGCTCTGGGAATTGGAACTGGAGAGATGATAGAGCAGCCGGCGGCTTTGGCCACAGATTTTAAGAGCATTACAGGCCTGTGCGGTGTGGCATTTTTCCTCTTTGTAGGAGGAGAGTATGTGATTCCCCTGACCAAAAGCTGCAAAAATGCCAAAAGGGACATACCTTTGGGAATGGTGCTCAGTATGATAATCATTTTCGGAATGCAGGCATTTTTGACCTTGGGATTTAAAAATTACACAGAGTGGGGAACACTGGCAAGTCACACCACACCACAGATGTTGTACGGACAGGTTCTTCTGGGACCTCTGGGAAAATATTGGATGTTGCTTATTACCCTCTTGGCAGCAGTGAGTTCCGTAAATACAGTTATGGGTTCGCTGGCCTATATCCTGATGGGTATGGCAAAGATTAACCTCTTGCCTCAGATTTTTCAGAAGGTAAACAAAACGGGAGCGCCCTATGTGGGAATCCTTTTGGAAACAGGAATTTTTATCGTGCTGAATATCACTGGACTTTCATCCACATCGTCAATTTCTTATATGATTTCGGTGTTGGCGGTTCTGTGGTTAATCAGTTATATCATATCAAATCTCAATGTGATTATTTTGAGAAAAAGGTTGGCAAATGCCCCGCGTACCTTTAAGACCCCATTGGGGTATACAGTGCCGATTTTGGGAATGGTTGGATCTGCCTATATGATTTACAACATTGACCCAAGCTGGGAGGTAAAGCTCTCCCTCTATCGTGTGGTTTTGATTACCCTTGTGGCCCTTGGCATTTATTCTTTTATCTGGGTGAAAACCAAGGTGAAGAGACCACTGTTTAAGCCATATCCAATTAAGGAAGTTATGGCAATGGAAAATGACTTGTATCAGGAATATCATGCCAGAAAAAAAGCTGGATGATGATAGAACCCGTTTTGAGTGACGGATCAAGAAAGATTAAGGAGGAAAAGACTATGAGTGAAACAAATTTGGATATTTTGTATTTGAGCGAGCCGGATATGTTGAAGGCAGGAGTAAATGATGTGGTAGCATGTACCGATTGTATGGAGGAACTGTTGGTAACCTTGGACAAGGGAGATTACCTAATGGGTGGAGAAAATGGAAACTCCCATGGAACAATGATTACGTTCCCGGATCACCCAGCATTTCCTAACATGCCTAAGAATGGACCTGACCGTAGATTTATGGCCATGCCGGCATATGTAGGTGGCGAGACAGACATGGCTGGTATGAAATGGTACGGCTCCAATGTGGAAAATAGGGAAAAAGGTCTTCCAAGATCCATCCTTATGGTTATGCTCAACGACAAGGACACGGGAGCTCCCCTGTCTCTCATGTCAGCAAACCTCCTCTCCGCCTACCGTACCTCAGGAATTCCCGGTGTAGGTGTAAAAAATCTGGCGTTGAAAAATGCCAAAGTCTTAGGAATCGTGGGACCGGGAGTTATTAACATCACAGCGATTGAGACTTTTGCTGCTCTTAGACCAAGTCTTGACACCTTGAAAATCAAGGGTAGAAGTCAGGAGTCCATTGATCGCTGTATCAATTTTGTAAAGGAAAAACTTCCGCAGTTCAAAACAATCCAGGTGGTGGACACCCTAGAGGAATGTGTGAGAGATTCTGATATTTTGAGCTTTGCAACCTCCACCAGCATGGGAATGGACCGCTCCCAGTATCCACAGGTAAAAGAGGAGTGGATTAAACCAGGCGCCCTGTTCTGCGTGCCGGGCTCCTGCGATTTTACGGACGAATATGTATGCAGCGGCAAGGCCAAACTGGTGTGTGACAATATTAAACTCTATGAAGCTTGGGCAGAGGAATATCCTTACCCAACCTATAACACAGTATACATTCCAGGATGCCTCTGGTTAGATTTGGTTCACGATGGAAAACTTTCAAAAGATAAAATTGTAAACTTAGGCGCCATTCTTTCTGGCAAGGCGGAGGGAAGAACTTCGGATGATGAGGTTATTATTTACTCCGTGGGAGGTATGCCAGTAGAGGATGTGGCCTGGGGTAAAAAGTGCTATGAAAAAGCTCTTGATATGGGCATTGGCACAAAACTTAACCTTTGGGATCATCCATATTTGTTTTAACTCAGTCGGAGTACAAGCTCCGACTGAGTTAAACGCTCCGCGAGGATGCGCACGGATTCGGACAGGAATTTGTCTGCTGAAGCAGACCCGAATCCGGCGCGCAAGACTCGCGAGCGAGTCTTGACATCGATTGGGAGTGCAGGACTCGTCATGCCAAAGAGGGTATGGCGAGTTTTTTTTCTTACTTTTCGAAAAATAGTTACAGAATGCCTGCGAGTATGATATACTAAAAAATGGTAAAATTTTCTTGAAATAAAAAGGAGCATTTTGTAATGGAAAAAAGAAAGAGACTTGTTGCATTGTTGTTGTCCCTTGCTATGGTATTTACAAGCCTTGTAGGGATTGGCCCAGACAAGCGAGTGCTGGCAGCTAGTGAAATAAGCCTGTCAGTTGACACTTCTACCAAAACGGGACAAAACCAGGCGGATGTTCAAATACAGTCCACGGCTTATGACACTCAGTCAGAGTTATCAGCAGCAGGTGTGACCGATTTGAATGTAAATTTAAATATTTCATCCTTTGGCCAGAACTCCGATGGTACAGCCGGAGTGATGATTTACTTTTGGGATGGCTCTACCTGGCACAACACCTGGTATGATTTGTCTACCGGAAGCATGGCTCTTTCCTATAATATTTCTTCCTATCTGAGTGGAAGTAATGATGTAAACTATGGAATCCAGTTTTCCAATGTTTCTAGCGTGACCTACAGTATCACTTCAGCTAGTTTGACTGTGGGGGGAAGTAGTTCTTCAAGCACCAGCACTAACTCCAAGATTGAGATCACAGACAACTTTGCGAAAGTTTTGGAAACCGCTCTTTATTTCTATGACGCCAATATGTGTGGCTGCGATGTCTCTGAAAAATCAGGTTTGACCTGGAGAGGCAACTGTCATACCTGCGATCAGACAGCAACTTATAATGGACAGACTGTGGATGTCAGCGGTGGCTTTCACGATGCGGGAGACCATATAAAATTTGGCCTGCCAGGTGGTTATTCTGCCACTATGTTGGGCTTGAGTTACTATGAGTATAAGGATGCCTACCTTCAGACAGGAACATCCTCACATTTGAAAAAAATTACAGATCATTTTGCAGATTATTTTAAGAGATGTATTGTAAGGGAAAATGGTAAAATGGTAGCTTTTGCCTACCAGTGCGGTAATGGAACTGATCATAATTACTGGGGAGCGCCGGAGGACCAGTCAGAGTCTCAGCGCGGAGGAGTTTATTTTGCGGATTCTTCCAATCCAGCTACAGATCAGGTGAGCCAGGTGGCAGCCTCCCTTGCTTTGCAATATTTGAATTTCGGGGATGAGGAATGCTTAAGCGCGGCAGAGGAACTTTTTGCATTTGCCATGAATAACAGCAAATCTGTTCCGACAGGTGGAGAAACCACTGAGTTTTACAATTCTGCAGAGTGGAAGGACGATTATTGTCTTGCGGCTGCTCTTTTGTATAAGGCCACAGGAGATTCTACTTATAAGAATCAATATAGCGCCTACAGCGGAAGTCTGAATCCCTATGCATGGCTGTCCTGGGACCGTGTGGATTCCCTTGCCATTTTGTATGGAGAAAATAGTATAACAGGAATTTTGAATTGTTATAACAATATGAAAAGTGGTGGAACTATCTTAGATGGTACCTACTGCGCTCTGCTGGAGTGGGCAAGTGCAAGATACAATTGCAATATTCAGACGCTGGGCCTTCTCTGCGATAAATATGCAGGAACGACAGACAAGACTGCCTGGGCAGAGACTCAGATGGATTATATTATGGGAAACAATTCCTACAACAATTGTTTCATTACAGGATTTAATGAAAATTCTAGCAAGTATCCACATCACAGGGCAGCCTCTGGCTATACAGGTGGAGTACAGGCGACCAAGGAGCAGGCCCATGTTTTGATTGGAGCTCTGGTGGGGGGACCTCGTCCAGACGGATACTATCAGGACTTGGCTACAGATTACAAATGTAACGAGGTGGCAAATGACTACAATGCAGGTTTGGTATTTGCTGCAGCAGGTCTTTACCTGGCAAATAAAGATGATGGAAATCAAAAGGTTGTAGATCCAGCCAGCCTTTCTGGTGTTAAATCCACAGAGAAGTTGGATAATACTTTGACTCTGGATTATGAGGGGGATGAACCGGAGGAAAATACAGCGACGGCTACAGCAACCCCTACCGCTACACCAACGGCAACACCAACGGCAACAGTGGCGCCTACGGCGACACCAAAGGCGACAGCTACCCCAACAGTAGCACCTACTGCGACACCAACAGCCACGGCGACACCAAAGGCAACAGCTACGCCAACAGTAGCACCTACTGCGACACCAAAGGCGACAGCTACCCCAACAGTGGCACCAACAGCCACAGTAGCACCAAAGGCAACAGTGGCGCCTACGGCGACACCAACAGCTACACCAACGGCAAAGGCAGTAGCGACACCAACTGCGACACCAACAGTAGCACCAACTGCCACACCAACGGCAAAGGCAGCAGCGACACCAACGGTAGCACCAACTGCCACACCAACAGCAACGGCAGCGCCAACAACCACAGCTACAGCAACAGCCACAGCAACGGTAGCGCCAACTGTAACAGCAACAGTAGCGCCAACTGCTACAGCAACATCGGCACCAACAGTAACACCAACTGCCACACCAGTAAATGGCAGTATGGCTACAAGTGTACCAGGAGACAATGAGTCTAATCTGGGAGATGCGGTAGTGCCACCTGAAGTTACAATTTCTAATGGAACTACTCCAACTTCTGAGACAAGTGAGACAAGCAAGGTCAAGGTGACATCCATTAAAATCAAGGCGAAGAAGAAGGCTAAGGTTGGAAAGAAAATAAAATTAAAGGCCACAGCCAAGATTAATGGTAAGCGTCGCAAAATCACCCAAAAACTTTTAAAGAAGTATGGCCTCAAGATTAAGTGGTCCGTAAGTCCAAAGAAAAAGGCCAAGGTTCTCAAAAAGAAAAAAGCCAATGCCAAATTAAAGTTGAAGAAGAAGGGCAAGATTACAGTTAAGTGCAAGATCTCTTCGAAAAAAGGCAAAAAGATAATAAAGATTCTTAAGAGATAATTTCACTCTGAGATAAATAACTAGCGGCAGATTGGGGGCACCACCTTCTGCCGCTATAAAAAATAATGCAAGAAGAAAGAAGGATGAGAAATGAAAACAGCATTAACAATCGCTGGAAGTGATTCTAGTGGAGGCGCCGGTATCCAAGCAGACCTTAAGACCATGACCATGCATGGAGTATATGCCATGTCCGCAATTACTGCCCTGACGGCTCAGAACACCACGGGAGTCACAGATATTATGGAAGTGACACCGGAATTTTTGACGGCACAGTTGGAAGCTATTTTTACGGATATTTATCCCGATGCAATTAAGACGGGAATGGTGGCTTCTTGCCAGCTCATAGAAACAATTGCTGATAATCTAAAAAAATATCAGGCAAAAAATATAGTAGTTGATCCCGTTATGGTAGCTACGAGTGGAGCAAGACTCATCAGTGAGGATGCTATAGAAACATTAAAAAAGGAACTTTTGCCTTTAGCCACCCTGGTAACACCAAATATACCTGAAGCTGAGGTTTTGTCAGGAATGACCATAAAAAATGAGGAAGAAATGATAGCCGCGGCAGAAAAAATCAGCGGGGAATACAAGTGTGCCGTGCTCTGTAAGGGAGGACATCAGGTAAACGATGCCAACGACTTGCTGTTCCGCCAGGGCTCTTATGTTTGGTTTAAGGGCAAGAGAATTGACAACCCAAATACCCACGGAACAGGATGTACCCTGTCAAGTGCCATTGCATCCAATCTGGCCAAGGGACAGGATTTGGACCAGGCAGTGAAAAATGCCAAGGATTATATATCGGGAGCTTTGGCTGCCATGCTGGATTTGGGGAAGGGAAGCGGCCCTATGGCTCATAATTTCCAAATACTGTAGAGAATATCAAGAGAAAAAATAATAAAAAGTTGTTGACAAGGAAAAAATTCTAGTATATACTGACAACTGTAAAAAGCAAAGGCGCTTTGGACTAGGTCCATTGCGCCTTTTTTTATTGCTTAAGCTTAACAATTTTACAAACGGAAAAGCATTTGAGCCAAGAAAAGTAACACAGGAAATCATTGACAGCGAGTCTGGGGCAGTGGAAGCCAGATAACCGAGTCTGTGCGAAGAACACTTGGCGAGCTGCAATCCGAACAGGGAGACCTTAGTAGGTGCGCCGGAAGCCCCCGTTACCATGGGCCACGGCTTTGTTAGAAGCTAAAAGAACAAAGATAGGTGGTACAGCGAGAAACAGCACTTGCCCTATCGGATGCTGAAAAAATTTTAGGAGGTTTTTGATATGTGTTCGATCATGGGTTATTGCGGTACAGGCTACGACCGAGAAAAATTCCAAGCGGGATTTGATGCAACAATCTCAAGAGGACCAGACGACAGCAGAGTAGTAGACACAGGAAAAGGACTTTTGGGATTCCACAGACTGGCAATCATGGGTTTGACCCCAGAGGGAATGCAACCATTTGAGAGAGACGGCAGTTATGTGGTCGGCAACGGAGAGATTTATGGTTTTGGAAAACT
>JAILSA010000243.1 GCA_024697885.1 Eubacterium sp.
CATTGGATCCTCTTGGAATCAAAAGGTCCACGGACTCGTGGCAGTTCAAGAGGTCAGAAATCTCTGCTCTGGCCTCAAGCTGCAGCATGCAGTTTTCTGGCAATCCCACGCTTGTCACCGCCTGGTGAATAATCTGAAAAAGGGTGCGGTTGCTGAGCTTTGCCTCGCTTCCTCCCTTGAGAATCACGCAGTTTCCGCTCTTAATGCAGAGGGCCGAAATCTGAACCAAGGCGTCCGGTCTGGCCTCAAAAATCACACCGATCACCCCGATTGGGCAGGTCTCACGAACCAACTCAAGTCCTTCATCTAATTCCCTTCTCAGCTTAATCTGAAACAGTGGGTCTGGCATGGCAATCAAATCCTGAATTCCTGCCACCACATCTCTGAGCTTTCCCTCGTCAAACTTCAATCTCTTGAGAACTGGGGCGTCAATGCCGTCTCTCTCCGCCTGTTCCATGTCCTGGCGGTTGGCCTCAAAAATCTGGTCCTTCTTGTCCTGCAGGGCCTTGGCCACTGCCTCAAGTGCCTGATTTCTCAGTTCCAGGCTGCTGCCCGCCAAGCCAGGCGCGGACAGTTTTACTTTTCTCGCCTCTTGTCTTATTTCCATAATCTATATCCTCCATATATGAGCTCACTTATTGTTTCCCATTGTACCACAAAAAAGAAGAAATACAAGGTCACCTTCTTGCAGGACCTTCCATATTGCTGTAAAATTAGGACGTTGGCTATTTTCGCCAAACCATCTAGGGAGGTAACCATGAAAAAAACAGCAAAAACCATACTCACATGTCTGGCCCTTTGTGCCAGTATTTCCTGCCTGGCCTCCGGCCAAAGAGCCCAGGCCAAGGTAAAAATATCCAAGGTGACAGCCACTTGTCCCACCGGCAAAACCGCCTATGTGGCCAAGGGCAAAAAGGTAAAAATCACCGCCACAGTCAAGGCCAAGCCAGACAAGAAAAAGAACAAAAAAGTCCGCTATGTCAGCAAGAATAAAAAGATTGCCACGGTGTCCAAAAAGGGCTATATCAAGGGCAAAAAGGCGGGCAAGACCACCATCTATGTAATTTCCAGGAAAAACAAGAAAAAGAAGGCCAAAATCAAGGTTGTAGTCAAGAAAAAAGCGATTACATCCATCCAGCTAAACCAGACCAGCCTGGCCCTTAACCCAGGCAACACCTTTGCCCTAAAGGCCACCATAAAGCCGGCCAAAAAGGTCAGCAAGCGCCTGATCTGGACTAGCTCCAACAGCCAGGTGGCCACCGTCTCCTCTGCCGGCCTTGTGACAGCCCGGTCAACAGGAGAGGCCACCATCACCGCCAAGGCCACCGACGGGTCTAAGAAAAAGGCCACAGCTAGCCTGATTGTAGGGGCAGGCCTAGAGTCCCTGACCCTGATTGACAGTAAGCACCTCCAGGTCAGGCTCAATATGGCCTACCCTCTGACCGCCGGAGATTTTACCCTGGAGACCATGACCACCGGGTCTGGCACCAGCCAAAAGGTCCCTATTTCCAACATTTCCACCAGCAACAAAATCACCTATGACATTTACACCAAGGAGGCCCTGGACCTGGAAAAAGAGGGGCTCTACCTCCGCCTGACCGCAAGCAGTCTCGCCAGAACCAAAAGCCTTGAACTGGGCCTTGACTCCCAGGGAGACCGGATTTACGGGGACAGCCTGACCTCCTTTATCACAGGTCAACAGGGAATTTCCTGTCATGAGGTCCTAGACTTTGCCCCATACTCTGCCCAGGGAAGCCTTAGCTGGACCTACGACAGCCTGCCAAAGGGCATTTCTCTCTCCTTTTCCAAGCAGGGCACCAGACTCTCCCTCTCCGGCTCCTTCCAAAATATAGAGGAGGGGACCAAAACCATCCTGACAGGCCAGGACCAGGCGGGCAAAACCTATACCCACACCCTGGTTTTCTGCGTGGGCTCCCACGAGAAGCTTGTAGCCCTCAGTAAGAGAAGCTCCTACACCGACCTGACCTATCACGCCCAAAAAGAGATTTGCAACAACCTGCGCCAGGCGACTTTCGGCCTGGACCTGACCACCGACTTAGATTACTCGGATTTTATCTGCCTGTCCGGCGGCTCTCTCAACTACCAGATCAGCCTCCTGATTGACGGAAAACCCCTGTCCGACTTTGCCTATGACTCAGAGGGGAAAAAAGTCACCATAGATCCGGGAACCTATACTCTGACCCTGATGGTAACGGACCTAGAAGACCTGAGCCAGAAATTTTCCTTTTCCTCCAAACTCATTCTCCTGGAGGGAAAAAACCTGTCGGGAACCATTAAGGACCAGGCGGGCAAAACCACGGACCAGACCCTGGTAAGACTGACGGGCCAAAGAGACTCCTACGGAGACCTTCGGACCTATGAGGTTTTCACCGAAGAGGACGGAAGCTACAACCTCCGCTTCCTCCCGGGCATCTACTACACCAGCCTCTGCCACCCCCTGTCTCTAGTATTTGACCAGGAGACTGGCCAGGTCAAGCTGAATCAGACCGGCGGCCTCTACCGGGATGACTACAAAGCCATGATCGCTAACCTTCAAAAGAGCCTGACCTTCCCTTATTATATGGTGAAGTTTCAGGTGGCAGATAAGGCCTATACCGCCTGCCAGCGCCAGGGTGAGGACGCCTACCAGGTCCAGGATCAAAAGGGCATTGCCTATCCAATCTGCAATTCCACCGCCTACGACACGGGCCAGTTTTTCCTCTACTCCTTCCTGCCAGCAGGAAACTACACCTACAGGGAAAACCTGAGTCTCCTCCTGGGAAGTCCATCTAACCACCAGGCGGATGGCTACTACACCTTAGAAGAGGAAAAAGAGGTCTCCACAGACTTAGTGGGCCAGACCTTTTCCGTCAAAACTGACACAAGCCTGGATTTATCCTTGGCTGATAAATAAGAAATGGTCCGGAGAACTCCCAGTCTCCGGGCCATTTTTTCAGGATTTTATATGCGATCCTTACCGACCATGTTCCTATCGCGTGTTTTACTCTGGCTTTATGGTCCCAGTAGATCAATATGCAATGCCACAATCCGACCCGTGGCATCACCTTCATAGTCTAGCATGTAATTCTCCCTTTGCATGAGCTCCCACACCTGCTCCGGATGGCTGCCGTCGTATAAGACGCCCCCAATATCTACAGCTATACCCTGTCTTTTTGCATGTGCAAATTCTGCTAACATCCATTCCTTTTGCATAATCCCTCCATGCACAGTTTTAAACTTAAATATCTTAATGCCTACCTGAATGTTAGGTGCATTTTCCGTGATGTAACCAAAATCTCAGGTTAGCCGACAGACTTTCTCGGATTATTTTGTTCGTGAAAATATGTTGATAAAAATGTTTTACTCCCTCCCCTCTGACTCCGAAAAGCCTCTCTCTAAAACCTATTATACTACGGAAGATTAGGGCTTTTCAATGGTCGTTCAGACGGATTTTGGGGCCGTTTAGACGTAAGAAATATATTAGGAAAATTTTAAGCCTTATTTGTTGACTTTACCTTTCATATCACATATACTTTCATTAAATAGCGATATAGTACGGAGGTGTTGCTTGTGAAAATTGAAAAGATTAATGAAAATCAGATTCGATGCACTTTGAGCAAAGCTGACCTGAGCGAGCGCCATTTGAAAATTAGCGAACTAGCCGCCGGAACAGACAAGGCCAAGGATCTCCTGCGAGATATGATGGAGCAGGCAAATATTGACTTTGGTTTTGAGGCCGACGACATTCCATTGATGATAGAGGCTATTCCCACTTCTAGGGACTCCATTGTCCTAGTGATTACCAAGGTGGACAGCCCAGAAGATTTTGAGGAGAAGTTTGGACACTTCGGTCTCCGGGAGGAAGATTTAGAGGATGAGGACGATATAGAGGATTCTGATTTCAATCAGGACATTTCAGAATCCGAGGAAACTCAAAAACCTTATCAGGATTTCCTTGATCTTTTGAGACAAGATTTCGATGATTCCTCAGATACCAAGTTCATCCCCCTTCATCAGGCTATCCAGAAGAAAGACAAGAAAAAAAATAAGGACCATGGCAAGAAGAAAAAAGTTGAGGACCTGCGGGACCAAACCCGAGTTTTTTCCTTTGATTCCATGAATCCTATTATACACATTGCCCACACCGTAAGCCCTTCCTACAAGGGCAAGAATACCCTGTGGAAAAATGAGGCAGGCAAGCGCTACTTCCTCCTGATCAACCGAGGAAGTTCTAAGCAGGAGTTTCGCTCCACCTGCGCCAACCTGTCAGAGTATGGCAAGGAAGAATATGTAACCTATGCCACAGAGGCCTATTTCAATGAACACTATACCTTGATTATCAAGGACAAGGCTCTGGCCCAACTTTCACAACTTTAACTTAATCGAAGTGCATAAGAAAAGGGATTGAAGTCGAATGACCACAATCCCTTTTTTATTTGCTTCGTTCTGTCATGTTTTACTCAGCCTCGATTGCTCCTGTTGGACAAACACCTGCGCAGGAACCGCAACTAATGCATGCATCTGCGTCAATTTCGTAATGGGAATCTCCCTCAGCGATAGCGCCTACTGGACACTCGCCAGCGCATGCTCCACAACTTACACATACATCTGTAATCTTATATGCCATAGTTCCATCCTCCTTCTCTAATGATAATATGAATCTAGAATAATGATAATATACTTTGGGGCATTTCGCAAGTGAAAATTCTTATCAATAAGCGGTATCTTATTACATATTTTTCCTCATACATATGGTAAATTCTCCTAACATATTGTAAAATAATACTATCATATAGTTCGTTTTCAAGCATATTTTTCTATTCGCAACCCACAGAAGGAGGCACACTATGAAAGTAAGAAAATTAAGCATTTCCGTAAAGATTTCCCTTGTTTTGATTCTTCTTCTCCTGGCCACAGACGCAGTCCTGGGCTTTGACATCTACAATGACCAGAGCCGTTCTCTGGTGGAACAAATTCAGGAGCACACCGTTATTTCCACAGACCTTATTAGTTCCAGCCTGGAATTTCAGGGCTTAGCCGATTCCCTTGCTTCCCTGCAAGAGGGACAGGAAAACACTGAGGAATATAAGAAAATCCAAGCGGTCCTCAATGTTTTTTATGAGAACTCCGATGCGGAATATCTCTATACAATCAGGGTAAATCCAGATAATACCATCTGCTATTTGGTAGACACCGATCCAGAGGGCCCTGCCAAGATCGGCGAAGAATTTGAAATGGAGGATGCTGTGATGAAGGCCTGGGCAGGTACTACCACCATGGGTGAGGAGTACAGTGACGAGTGGGGCGAACACGTTTCCACCTTCAGCCCTATTTATGGCAGCGACGGACAGGTCAAGGCCCTGGCAGTCATTGACACCAACGTCAATGTAATCCACGAAAAACAGGCGCGCATCCGTGACATTATTGTCTCCATCGCCCTTACTATGTTTATACTTGGACTAATTGTAATCTTTTTCATACGCAGAGCTCTCCGCAAAAATTTTATTTCTCTCAACAACAAAATTAAGGACTTGTCCAACGGAACCGGAGATCTGACCCAAAAGCTTGAAATCACCAGCGGCGACGAGCTAGAGGTGATCGCCGGCAGCGTCAACCATTTCATAGACTTTATCGGTGACATTGTCCGGGAGACCTCCCAGGAATCCGCCGATTTGGCCCAGGCCTCCATTACCATGAAGGAAAGGGTTGCCAGCACCTCCTCTCAGGCCACAGACATTTCCTCTGTGGTGGCACAGATGACTGCCGCCTCCCAGGAAATCAGCTCTTCTCTGGACAAAATCAGCATGATAATTGGCCAGGCCCTGACCTCAGCCCAAGATATTGCCCATACAGCAAATGACAATGTAAGCCAATCACAGGATTCTATTTTGAATGCCCAGAGCATTTATCAGGAAGCCGAGGCCGCCAAGAGCAAGGTACACGCGGACTCCCACCAGGTAAAAATTTCCCTGGAGGAAAAAATATCCGCCAGCCATCGGGTAGCAGAGATTGAGCGTCTCACCGACGATATTATGGGAATTGCCAGCCAAACCAACCTCCTGGCTCTCAACGCCTCCATTGAGGCCGCCAGAGCAGGCGAAGCCGGCAAGGGCTTTGCCGTAGTGGCAGATGAAATCAAAAATCTGGCCAGCAACTCCAACGACACAGCCTCAGAAATCAAGGAAATTGGTTCCCAGGTTACCCTTATCGTTTCCCAGTTAGCAGAGGAATCCCAAAACATGATGGATTCCCTCAGCCAAGCATCTGACCAGGGTTATGACAAACTCCTGGCCACCTGCACTTCCTACAAGGATGAGATGAACAAGGTGATCCAAATGATGAACCAATTCAAGGATATGTCAGATTCCATCCATTCCCAGATACAGGTTATTGACTCTAGCATTCGAAGCATTGACCAGGCAGTCAACGAAAGTGTCCAGGGCATGGCCCTAAATGCCTCCTCCATCACCAGCATTGCCTCCAACATGGCAGATCTGGATCAGGAGGCCGCAAACAACCTATCCATGTCCCAAAAAATTCGCGAAAACATGGAACAGTTCAAGATTTAAAAGAGACCAGACTTGTTCCCTTGACTTTTTTCCATCTGACACCTATAATGAACATCTAGTATTGAATTTTAACCAAGTCATACGCACCCTGCCAGACAGGGATAAGGCAAGGAGGAAAAAATGATAAAAGAAATCTCAAAGGACATGATTATTGGCGATATCTTGCGCCAGGACCCATCCATAGCACCTATTATGATGGCCTGCGGCATGCACTGCATTGGCTGCCCTGCATCCCAGGGGGAAACCATTGAGGAAGCTGCCGGAGTACACGGTCTTGACCCAGATGACCTGGTAGATGTTGTAAACGAGTTTTTGGAAAATAAGTACAGCGAAAAAGCTGAGGCATAAGATTTTTTGAAGTCAAAAGGGCTGTCCCGCCACTGAGGTGAGACAGCCCTTTTTTATCTCAATGAGAGAGGACGACAGCGATCGCTACCGAATCTCCCACCTATTTTGCAGTTTTATCAATAATGTCAGCCACAGCCACCACCGCATTTTGCTGGTTGGAATCCTCCATGGCCTGAATATATTTTTCCTTGTTTTTGTAGACCTGGTCCACCGCCTCCAAAAGGCCCTGGCTTGTCAGGTTCTCCTCTCGGATTACACAGCTAAAGCCCTGCTTTTCAAAGGATTGGGCATTCAAAATCTGGTCTCCACGGCTGGCCTCCAAAGACAGGGGAATCAAGATGTTTGGCTTGTGAAGGGCCAGGAGCTCACAGATGGCATTGGCACCTGCTCGTGAAATCACTAAGTTGGCCGCATCCAAAAGGTCGGAAAGCTCCTTTTGAATGTACTCAAACTGAACATATCCCTGAGTATTTTTCAGGGACTCATCCACCTTGTCCTTGCCGCACAGGTGTATAATCTGGTAGTTCGTAAGAAGTTCTGGCAAGATTTCTCTTACCGCCTCATTGACACGAACTGAGCCCAAGCTTCCACCGATTACCAAAATCACCGGCTTGTCCTCTGTAAATCCACAGAATTTCAGTCCCTCCTTGCGGTCCCCGGAAAATAGCTCCTTGCGAATTGGAGATCCGGTCAAAAAAGCCTTGTCCACTGGCAGGTGACTCAGGGTCTCTGGGAAGTTGGCGCAGATTGCCGATGCCGATGACAGGCAAAGCTTGTTGGCCAGTCCCGGAGAAATGTCGGACTCATGGAGCACACAAGGCACTCCCTTGGCCTTTGCCGCCTTAACCACAGGAACAGTTACAAAACCTCCCTTGGAAAAGACCACATCCGGCTGAATTTCCTTTATGATTTTTGCCGCCTCCCGGTATCCGTTCAGGATGCGGAAGGGGTCTGTAAAGTTCTTCAAATCAAAATATCTTCTGAGCTTTCCTGAGGAAATTCCATAATAAGGAATGTCAAAATTGCCAATCAATTCCTTTTCAATTCCCTCCTTAGAACCAATGTAGTAAATCTCATAGCCCCTTTTCTTCAACTCGGGAATCAGTGCAATGTTGGGTGTGACATGTCCCGCCGTGCCACCACCGGTCAAGATGATTTTTTTCATGAATCTGCGCCTCTTTCCTATAAGTATGCTTTGATTTCTTCCGCAATGAGATCTAAGTCCTCAGGCATTTCTCCCTGAAGCCAGTTGACATTTACGGTGTCGTTTTTGAATCTTGGCAAAATATGTACATGGAGGTGGAAGACTGTCTGGCCTGCTGCCTCTCCGTTGTTCTGCAAAATGTTTATTCCGTCGCAGTTGTAGGCCTTCTTGACTGCTGTGGCAATCTTCTTGGCCACTGGCATAATCTTGGCCGCATCCTCATCTGGCAACTCAAAAATATTGGCCGCATGATTCTTTGGCAGGATAATCACATGACCTCTGGCCGCTGGATTCACATCCAAAATAGCCTTAAAATCCTGGTCCTCATAAACTGTGGTGGAAGGGATTTCCCCACTCAAAATTTTGCAAAAAATACAATTTTCCTCTCTCATCTTTTCTAACCTCCATTTATTTTATTCAGATTCCAATATCAATCAAATCGAAACATCATATCGAAGCTGCGAACAATCTTTAGGTTGCCCTGAACTGTCATGGCCCCGTCCATAAAAGCCGCCTGGAAGGATTTTTCCCCTTTGATAATGGACTCAAAAACTGGTGTGTGAACCTTGGCAATAACATCTGCCCGGTCCGTCTCTCCCCGGTAGCAATTAAGCTTTTTCTTGTTGATCTCCGCCACCAGGGTGGAGTCCTCGTCAATCAGATCAATGCGAAATACCACCTGGGCGTCATCCATTGGATAGAAGTGGTCCTCAAGGGCTGTCACATATGGGTCCTTGGCCTCTTCCACCCCCAGCATACCCTTAAAGAGACTGGCCAGTTCCTCAATGTCCTCCTTCTGTTTCTTGACATAACTGTCATTGGAAACATAGGCAGACAACTGCTCACTCTCCTGTGGTGTGAGAGAAAGGGTACTTCCTCTAGATACCTTTTTCTTAACCTGCATGGAGCTGTTTGGCAGGGCAATGGCCTTCTTGGATATGGTCCTGTAAAAATTCTCCGCCTTTTTTTCAATCAGGCGGCCGTACTCAGCGTTGGTCTCGAATTCCACATGGTCGTCTACATAGGCACAGAGCCCTTCCTCCGGCAGGCCTCCCAGCATCTCCCAGGCGCGAATCAAGTTATAGGACGCCTCTCGCTCCCCATAGGTCGTGGCCATAACCACAGGCATCATGTAGAGCTTGGACATTTTATCCTTGTCTCCGTAGAGCCAGCAGGCATCTAAAAATTGCTGCAAAAAACCACCATAGCCAAACCACTCCACGGAAGCCGCCAGGATTACTCCATCCACATCCTTTAGGGTCTTAGGTAAGACCATGATGTTACTCTTTTCCTCGTAGAGGTTATAGCGCTCTACTGTCACCCTGAGTTCCTCTAAGACCTTCTCGATTTTCTCCAGGGCAAAGAGGGTGGGATCATCAATGAGACCGCGTCCACCGTAGTATATATTAACTCTCATAGGAAACCTCCATTTTTTTCAATCTTGTCATGAGAAAACACAGGACAAAGCCTACCACAAAGCCTCCCAAATGGGCTGCATTGTCGATGCTTGGATCCTGAGATCCCGTGTACAGGCTAAGGGCTATATAAATCAGGTACCTGATAATTCCCTGACCCCGAATTTTCTTCCTGACATAAGACACAATCAGGAGGACCAAAAGTCCACCCATCAGACCATAAATGGCCCCGGATGCACCTGCGGAAACAGCGTACTCGCCCTTAACATATACATTATAAACGATTGATGCCACTCCTGCAAGAATGCCACAGAGAAAATAAAAGACTGTAAAAAGGAGCTTTCCCATTTTTTCTTCCAAGGCGTAGCCCAAAACCAGAAGGGATACCATATTATTTAAGATGTGCTCAAAGCCAAAATGTAAGAAAAAATGGTTAATCAGTCGCCACCACTGACCCTCTTCTAGAACCAGGGGCTCATAGATAGCTCCCATATCGATCATATGGGCCGTGTCCCCACTTCCCCCAGTAAACTCTGTGTAAAAAAACACAAGCAGGTTGGCAGCCACCAAAATGATAGTCATATAGGGAATATATCGGGTCTTTTCCTCCACTTCAATCGCCTCTTTTCATCCATTAATCTTCTATGTTATGATAAGGATTGTAGCACAAGGAAAAAAACATTTCAACGAGGATGGAGACGCCAAATATGAATCGGAATACGGATCAAACTCAAATCAAGGCCCTGACCCTGGAGGGTCTGACAACTCAGGCGGGCCCTGCAGACAGCCTACTTATAGACATTGGTACCACTACCATTGCCCTGGCCCTGGTCTGCCAAAAAACAGCCAGTCTCGTAGCCACTGCCAGCTTTGCCAACCCTCAGCGAAGCTTTGGGGCCGACGTAATTTCCAGGGTTCAAGCCCAGCTTCAGGGCCACGGCGAAGAACTGACCCAGCTCTTGCGCACAGGCCTTCTAGACCACACCAGGGCCCTTTGCAAGCAGGCGGGGATCTCCCCATCCTCCCTTAAAGATACTTATATCGCCGGCAACACCTGTATGATTCACAGCCTTTTAGGCTATGATATGACTCCCCTGTCCGCCAGCCCTTTTCGCCTCAAGGAAGAAAACCCAGAGGACTTTGACTGGGAAGATGGGGATTTCCACACCAGAGTAAAGATTTTGCCCTGGTTATCCACATTTATCGGTGGGGATATCACTGCCGGTCTTTTGGCCTGTGACTTAGAAACACACCAAAATGCCCTGTTTTTGGACCTGGGCACCAACGGTGAAATGGTTTTGAAAAAGGGGGAGGACTACTACATGTGTTCCACCGCCGCCGGTCCAGCCTTTGAGGGAAACGGCCTAACCTGTGGCCTGCCAGCGATTCCCGGCGCCATCTCAAAGGTGAGGCTCCGCCCCCTGGGCGCCCAGACAGAGACCAT
>JAILSA010000262.1 GCA_024697885.1 Eubacterium sp.
GGAAGAGCTCCTACCGTCCGCGTGGGTGCACCAGCCTACTTTGGACTCAAGCTTTCCGGCAACTACCGTCTGCCGGGGCTCAGTCAGGCCTATATGGCTACGGGCCACAACTCGGCTATGATTTCCTCAGACAACAAGAGGTATATTGTTTACCACACCAGATTTGAGGAGAGAGGTGAGGTGCATGAGCCAAGAACTCACCAGTACCTGCTCAATGAAGAAGCCTGGCCTTGTATGTTGCCATATGCCACAGACGGCGAGACTGTATCCGAGACGGGCTATGACAAGAGTGAAATTGTGGGTGACTATTATGTGATCAATCAGGGAACCAAGATTGATGCCAAGATAGCAGAGCCTGTTAAGTGGGTCTTCACGGAAGATGGATTTGTCTACGGCCAAGACATGAAGGGCACCTGGACCGTGTCTGACGGCAAGTACTATGTCCATATTTCTACAGGAGTAGAAGAAAGTGAAGATGATTCTACGGAAGTAGATGATGAACAGCCATCCTACAGCGGTGTCTTTTGTAAAATGAAAGATGAGGCGGGAACTGAGGTTATGACCTTCTCCGCTGTTGGAAATAATGAGAGCATTTGGGGGGTAAAATACTAATGCCTAGCACAGAGAAAAAAAGTCCAAGAAAACAGACAAAATACGAGAGAGATCAGGCCAAGAAGCTGGAGAGACAGTTGAAGGCAGAGGCGGAGAGAAGATCCCAGAGAGAACGGGAATTGCAGCGTCAGCCAGGCTTTATCAGCAATATTATGTCCAAGGTCAATGTGGATTTAGACATTATAAAGGACGTGGCAGTTTGGTTGGTTTTTACAGGGGCCTCATTCCTCTACTGGATGTTTCTGCTTTTGATGCTTTCCCTCTTCCTTTTGAACACCTGGTCAGTAAAGTTTACCCAGATTGTTCATTACTCAATTGCTCTGATGGTAGCAACTTCGGTTTTCTACTTAATTAGAATGGTAAGAAAGCATAGAAAAGCATAATTGCCCAAAAGAAGGGTGTAAAAATTGTCAAAAACCACCATAAACCGTTGTTTTTTCATGGAAGATACACAATTTTTAGACAAAATGCACATAAATCAAGCCTTTTTCATTCGAAAAAGGCTTTTTTATTATAAAAAAATAACAAAAAGAATGGTTGCATATTATTGACATTTGTACATTATTATAGTATTATTGTGTATGCTAAAGTCTTTTATAGTGCCATAAAAGGGCATTTCTAAAGAAATAAAGTATTAGGAGGAAGCTATGCGGCGCAAAGAAATGACGAGAAAAGTCAAGAAAACAGTTGCATTGTGTATGGCGACGGCAATGGTTGTCGGATGCGGAAGCTATTATACAATAGCGGATGCAGATGAGACTGCTGCTGGTACCAGTGCGGCGACAGGAACTAGCGTTACAGCATCAAGCAGTAATGCTAACACTACTACTAATAATAGTAGTAAGACCACGAACAAAGCGGAAGATGTTTCCAGTGATCGTGTTTCTACTAATTATACTAATGTTAGCAGTGGTTACACCTTGAAGGATTACAAGGGAGACGATGTATCCTTTATGGTGGACAAGTGTGTTACAGGAGAGGGAGTAAGTAAACTTACATCCGAAATCAAGGATTACAGTTATGCTAACCAGGTTCTGAAGCTTTCCACAGGCGACAGCGTGGACTTGGAGATTAACGTAAGCCAGGGTGGTCTGTATGATCTTTACATTGATTACTTCTCAGTAGACGATTCTATCTTGCCGGTATCCATGGATATTATGGTAGACAATGACTATCCATTCTATGAGATGAGAAACCTCAAGTTTGAGACTACCTGGTCTCTGCCAGAGGAAAAGGTAAAGGACCGTTATAATAAGGAAGTAGTTGCTGTCCCTGAGAAAGTATTCCAGTGGGAGAGCAAGGCGGTTGGAGATTCCAGTTACCGCTACTCTGATCCTTTGAGGGTTCAGTTGAAGAAGGGAAAACATGTCCTTCACTTCAACATTCAGGAGGGTAACTTCCTCTTGGGTAATGTGACTCTGAAGGCCCCAAAGACTGTGGCAGCATACACAGGCTCTGAGGCGGCAAGTGGTTCCGAGTTAATTGAGATTCAGGGCGAGCGCTACGCTCAGACCAATGACTCAGCCATTCATGGAGTGACAGAGTTCGATTCCGATGTTGATCCTTATACAGTAGGTGAGACAGAACTTAACACTTTGGACTCCGATGCATTTAATTCAGCAGGACAGAAGGTTGTTTATAAGTTTGAAGTTGCCACTGAGGGCAATTACAATATCGCAATGAATTATCGTCAGTCTGACAAAACAGACTTCATGGTATTTACCGATATTGAAATCGACGGTGCTATTCCAAACGAGGCTTTCCGCGCATACGGTTTGAAATATGGAGCTGGTTATCAGCAGTCCACATTGACAGATCCAAATGGAAAGAACCTGACAGTTCATTTGACACCAGGTACTCACACAATTTCTTACCAGATCAGCATGGACAACATCCGTTATGTGATGGAGAAAATTGATGTGGTAATGAATCAGGTAAATGATTTGTCATTAGAGATCACAAAGGTAGCTGGTACCAACGCTGACCAGTATCGTGATTTGAAACTTTCCAGATACATTCCTAATATAGAAGAAACTCTTCAGTCCTATGCCAAAGAGTTGAGAGATTTGGAGAAGAGTGCTCTTAAGTGGTCCGACAGTGAAAACAATGTAGCTGTTATGTCATCACTTCTCATTGCGGCAAAGCAGTTGGAGAGTTTGGCTGAGAACTCCGATGAGATTCCTTACCGAGTTGAGGAGCTCTCCACAAGTTCTAACTCAGTCAACCACTATCTGGCACAGGCTATTGACGACTTGCTTGCCAATGCCATTGCTATTGACCGTATTTGGATTTATCAGGACAGCGCAGAGCTGCCATCCATGCCAGGTGTGTTTGAATCCATGGGACAGAGCTTGAACCGATTCATCTCTTCCTTTACAGATACATCTTATTCTACAAGAGGTACTAACAAGGAACATCTTCAGGTTTGGGTAAACCGTTCCAACCAGTACATCCAGATTATGCAGAAGCTGATCGATGAGAACTTCACACCAAATACTGGTATTGAAGTAGACGTCAGCGTCATGCCTGACCAGAACAAATTGGTACTTGCCAACTCAGCTGGAAATGCTCCAGATGTGGCAACCGGTTTGAACTACACCATCCCATATGAGTTGGGTATCCGTGGTGCCTTGGCAGATATGACACAGTTTAGCGACTTCAACGATGTGGCTGACGCATATGAGCCTGGATTCTTCCTGACAGGTACAATAGGAGATAAGGTTTATTCTATGCCAGAGACCATGAACTTCTGGGTTCTCTTCTATAGAAAAGACGTTCTTGAAAAATTAGGTATTGGAGTTCCAAACACAGTAGAGGACATGATTGACATGCTCCCTGATCTCCAGATGAGAGGTTTGAACTTCTACTACCCAACAGCGGGAATGACCCTGCTTCGAAACTTCCATGGTACAACACCACTTCTTGTTCAGAATGGTGGTTCACTCTATGGAGAGACTGCGGCAGAGGGAACAACCTTTGGTTCTGAAGGTTCTGTTGCCGGATTCACCGCTTTGACCGATTTGTTTACTGTGTACAATATGCCTGTAAATATTGATAACTTCTACCAGCACTTCCGAAATGGTGATATGCCAATCGGTATTGCAGACTTTGCTACTTATAACATGTTGAAGAATGCGGCTCCTGAGCTGGATGGTTCCTGGGAGATTCACGTAGTGCCTGGTACAGAGCAGGCAGACGGAAGCATTGACCGCACTGTCTGTGGACAGGCGGAGGCGACTGTTATCTTTAAGAGCGAGCCAGCCAGAGAGAAGAAGGCATGGGAATTTATTAAATGGTGGTCTTCCGTAGAAACTCAGGCTGAGTATGGACAGACCTTGCAGATTTCTTATGGTGATGATTACATTTGGCCAACCGCAAACATGGCTGCCCTGGATCAGCTTCCTCTTGATTCTAAAGATAAAAAAGTCATCGAAGAGACTGCTAAAAATGTAGTTGATGTTGCCCGTGTACCTGGTACCTACCTCCTTGAGCGTGAAGTAAGTAATGCGTTTAATGATGTATGTGTAAACGGTGCTGACATCCAGACACGTATTGATACAGCTGTTAAGAATGTAAATCATGAGTTTGATCGTAAACTTGAGGAGTTTGGATACAACGACAGTGACGGAAATGTTATTGAAGAGTACAAGATTCCAACCATCGATTCAGTACGTCAGGCTCTGGGAAGAACAGATAGCAAACAGTAAATAAGATTGGATGGAGTGAAATATGGCTAATAATGAGAAAAAAGCCGTACAAGTAAGTACGAAGAAAAAAAGCAATATTCGCAGACGCGAAAATTCCAACTGGAATGGATACATATTTATGGCCCCATATGCGATTGTCTTCATTGCATTCATCTTGGTGCCTGTAGTATTGGCAGTAGTCCTTTCCTTTACAAACTTTAACTCTATTGAGTTTCCGAAGTTTACCGGATTTTTGAACTACATCACACTGATTACCAGTGACGATGTGTTCATGCAACATGTATTACCTAATACAGTAGTATATGCCGTTGTTGTTGGTATCGGAGGATATGTATTATCCTTCATACTGGCATGGGCATTGTGTAATATTCCACACCTGCCACGAACAATTTTCTCACTGATTCTCTACTCACCAAGTATGACAGTCGGTGTAGCAATGACAGTATTGTGGAAGGTTATCTTCTCTGGTGACCAGACTGGTCTTTTGAACAGCTGGTTAATCAGTTTGGGAATTATCAATGAGCCAATAATCTGGCTGGTTAATTCCAACTATTTGTTGACAATTGTAATTATCGTTGGTTTGTGGTCATCCATGGGTGTAGGATTCCTCTCCATGATTGCCGGTATCCTCAACTCCGATGAGGAGCTCTATGAGGCGGCGGCCATCGATGGTATCAAGAATCGTTTCCAGGAAATGATTTATATTACAATTCCACAGATGAAACCACAGATGCTGTTCGCAGCGGTTATGTCTATTGTAAACGCTTTCCAGAATGGTATGATTTCTACCTGGTTGACCGGTAACCCATCTCCGGGTTATGCGGCTCAGCTGATCGTTAACCACATTGAGGACTATGGTTTCCTCCGATACGAGATGGGTTATGCGGCTGCAGTTTCCGTTGTGCTGCTGTTGATCGTACAAATCTTCTCTAAGGTATGTGATAAGTTGTTAACGGAAAAAGATTGATAATTGGAAAAGGAGGTTGAATCATGGCTTATAAAGGAAAACGTATAAATCCTCAAAAGTTTGAGAGAGGACATATTAAGATCATGATTATCTTATTGCCATTACTTTTGTTTATGGCAATGCCACTGGTTTACATTGCCAACCATGCATTTAAGCCAATGGACGAGTTGTTCGCATTCCCACCTACATTCTTTGTAAGAAATGCAACAATTGAGAACTTTGAGAAACTGGTCAAGTTTAGTAGAACATCCGGCGTGCCAATGAGCCGTTATGTCTTCAACAGTTTGATTGTAACTGTTTTGACAGTAGGTTTGTCTTTGCTCTTTACAACAATGTCAGCCTTTGCTCTTGCAAAGTTGAAATTTAAGGGACGTATTGCAATGATGAACATCAACCAGTTGGCCCTGATGTTCGTTGCCACTGCGGTATTGATTCCAAGATACTTGGTAATTGCAAAACTTGGTTTGATTGATTCTCTTTGGGCCCACATCCTGCCACTGATGGCATATCCGGTAGCCCTCTTCCTGGTAAAACAGTTCGTAGAACAGGTTCCGGATGCTCTGATTGAGGCGGCCTACATTGACGGCGCCACAGAGTTTACAGTATATCGCAAATTGATTATTCCTATGATCAAGCCTGCGATTGCCACAGCAACAATCCTGGTATTCCAGCAGGTATGGACCAATGTGGAGACATCAAACTACTATATTAATGATGACAGTATGAAGACCTTGTCTTTCTACATGAACTCATTGATTAACGTAAACAATATAGTATCCGGTCAGGGTATGTCAGCGGCGGCTACGCTGATTCTGTTCATTCCTAACCTTGTGCTGTTCATCATACTTCAGAATGGTGTCATGAATACCATGGCTCATTCCGGTATCAAGTAAACCATTGCAAATATTAAGAAGGATAGAGACATTATGAAAATGAAAAAGAGAATTTTAAGTCTGACTGCTGTACTTCTGCTTGCACTTGGTATTACATCAGAAGTAAACATGACGACAGCCTCTGCTGCTTCTCCATATAAGACCTATACGGTAGATGGATATGGAAGTACGCAGGAGACCCAGACCGCATATATTGCGGAGAATACAGTTATCGGATTTGGCAATGAGAAATTCAAGGCGCCAAACGATATGACCATCGCAGATGATGGTACAGTTTATGTTGCAGATACAGGAAACTCACGAGTTTTGATTGGTGATACAAAAGGTAATCTGATCCGCAAAATCGGAGAGGGCACCCTGGTGAAGCCAATGGGTATCTTTGTAACAGATGAGAAACATATATATGTTGCAGACCACGATGCAGAGGCCGTGTTCGAATTTGATGAGTATGGCAACCTCCTCAATAAGTACGGAAGACCTACCAGTCCTCTTTACGGTGAGGGAGTTAAATACCAGCCTCTGAAGGTAGTTGTAAATGATGCAGGCATTATGTTTGTTGTCTGTGAGTCCAATACCAACGGTATTGTAGAGATTTCTCCACTAGATGGAGGAACCTTCCTTGGATACTTTGGTACTAACTATGCAGCTACCAGCATGCAGGACATTATCATGCGTGCCATTTTGACCAAGGAGCAGCGTGCTAAGATGGTAAGTAACATTCCATCTACACCAGATAACCTGGCAATTGATGATAAAGGTTTGATCTACACAGTAACTCGTGGTGATGAGAATACAACACTGAAGAGATTGAACATCGCCGGAGTTAACATGCTGCAGTCTGCTAAGAATATGGGAATTTACGATGAGGCTCCAGCGGCAGTTGCAGTAGGAAACCATGACAACGTTTATGTGGTTTCCCAGGTTGGATATATTTACGAGTACAATGACAACGGAGAGCCAATCTTTATCTTTGGTGGAAACGATGACGGTACTCAGCGAGTAGGCCTTTCAAGTTTGGTAACCAGTATTCAGGTAGATAAAAATGACAATATCTACACACTGGATTCCGACAAGGCTCAGATTCAGATTTATTCTCCATCCGAGTTTACACAGAAGCTTCACAACGCTCTGTATCTCTACTCCAAGGGTAAGTATTCCAAGGCCAGAGAGCCATTGCAGCAGGTTTTGGAAATGAACAGTCTCTTTGACTATGCCAACAAGGCTATGGGTCGTTGCTACTTCCAGGAAGAGGAATATGATAAGGCTTTGACTTATGCCAAACTGGCAGTTGACACAGACGGATATTCCGATGCCTTCTGGGAGACTCGAAATGTATGGCTGAAGAAAAATATTGTTCCTGCACTGGGAATTATTCTCCTGCTCTATATCATCTACAAGGTGATTCAGATTCTGGACAAGAAGAAAAATATTTTGGCAGGACCTCGTGGAGGATTAAACCGACTGAAGGAAAATACTTTTGTATCAAACTTCTGCTACAGCAAATATTTCATGAGACATCCAATTGACGGTTCTTATGGAATCGCCCGAGAGGGTAGAGCATCCTGGCTGGCACCTACAGCTATTTTGGTTATCTTCATGATTGAGTATGTCGTTAACAAGTATCTGTGTGGATTCTTGCAGAAGACAGTACGAGAGGGAAGATATGAGTTGGCATCTGATATTGGAATGATTGCCATTGCAATTATCGCCTTGACAGCATGTAACTATTTGGTATGTACAATCAATGAAGGTGAAGGTACAGTTAAGAAGATTTATACATACTTCTGCTACAGCCTTCTTCCATATATTGTATTTACACCAGTAAATTTCGTTCTGTCACATATTTTGACCAACAATGAGCAGTTCTTGATTACCCTGGTAACAGATTTGATTTACATCTGGGTAGTTGTTCTGGTAGTGCTCGGCATCAAAGAGGTTAACAACTATACCGGTAAGGAAACGGCCAAGATTATTGGACTGACATTCTTTACAATTTTGATTGTAGCACTCTTAATATTTATTATTTATGTACTTTGGGCTCAGGTATTTGAGTTCATCAGCGCAGTGTTCGGAGAGGTGGTGTATCGACTTGGTTACTAAGCATTGGAAAAAGCTGGTAGCATTGTTCTTGGCAGTAGCACTTGTCTTCGCAGGCGCACCTGATATGACTCAGAGCGTACAGGCGGCTCCGGATGATGCTGCAACAGAGGATGCTGCAACAGATGGTGCAGCGACAACAGATGGTGCTGCGACAACAGACGATGCAGCTGCAACAGAAGATGCAGAGGCTGAAGAGGATAGCGGCACCGGAAAGGTTGCCAAAAAGGACTGGATTACCAAGAAAGATTACGAAAAAGTTTGTGAGAGTGATTCATACATTATGTACTTGTATGAGCCTAGACTCTCAGTAATGTTAGAAGACAAAAAGACTGGTGAGATTATTGAAACCACCATCAGTGATGAGAAGGATGATGGAAACAGTAATATTGCATGGAATGCTTATATGAAATCCGGTGTAGTTGTAAATGCTATCGTTGGATTGAAAAATGCAAACCAGGCAGACTTGATTGTTTCCCCTCATACTATGAAGGTAACAAAGAATGACAAGGGCTTTTCAGCAGATATTTACTGGACTGACTATGGATTTGGTTTTACAGTAAATGCAGAGCTCGATGGAAGTGATTTTGTTGTAAATGTTCCAGATGATTCCATTAAAGAGGACAAAGAGGGAACATACATCAATGCCATCACCCTCTTCCCTATGATGGGTTACACCTACCTGGATGACGAGGAAGGATATATGCTTATTCCTGATGGAAACGGAGCATTGATTAACCTGGACAACAAGGAAGGACGTTATTCTACAGGATTTTCACAGTTGATTTATGGTGATGACGACGGATTCGTAGAGTCAGATACCAAAAAGTATCTCTGGGATGAAATCAACATGATCAAGGAGACAGGAGAGATCCTTGCACCAATCTTTGGTATGGCACATACAAAAGAGGGTACTGGATACCTGGCAATCGTTGAGAATGGTGAGAAGAGATGTCGAATTGAGGCTCAGCCAAATGGAGCTATGGTAAGCTACAACCGTTGTTTTGCTAAATTCCTTTTGAGAGACCTCTATGTACAGCCTTTGAATAATTCCAACTCTGGTACAGTAACACAGCCTGAAGTTGATAGAACTCACTGTGACCTGCAGGTTCGCTACAAACTCCTGAGTGGCAATAAGGCCAATTATTCAGAGATGGCAAATGTGTACAGACAGTACTTGTTAGATAACCAGTTGGTTAGCAAAAAAGATAATTCTTACAATACAAGAGTTGACTTCCTAGGTACAGAGAGAGAGGACTTCCTCCTCAGTACCACACCAGTTGTTATGACAACAGCTTCTGATGTTTCTGATATTTATTCAGAACTTCAGGGAGCAGGAGTTTCCAGTTTGCTCACTCTTTACAAGGGATGGCAAAAGGGTGGACTCTATGATGTGCCAGTTAAGTCTTACAAGGCTGACAGCAAAATCGGTGGTACATCAGATGTTACAGACCTGATTACAGATTCTGCAGCAAAGAATTACCATGTATACCTTTACAATGATATGTTGAGATTGAATCCAAGCACCAACACCTTCAACTTCAACACCATCAAAAAGGTAAACAAGAGATTGTTTGAGGAAGAGATTTTCGCACAGGTATATGATACCTTCAACTACCTCTTGCCATCCTCAACGGAGAGCAATGTAAAATCTCTGACAGATGATGCAGCTTCTGATGGAGTTGTAAATCTGGCAATGTCCGGTATTAGTAACACCTTGTTCTCCTATAGTTTGCAGGGAAGCTACTACCAGAGACAGGAAGTTGCAAAGATCTATAAAGATGCTATTAATAGCGTAGATCCAGTTACTAACATTATGTTAGAGCAGCCTTGTCAGTACCTGTGGGCAAATACAGATGCCTTCCTGGATATGCCACTTGGCTCATCCGACTACATGTACGTAGACGAAGAGGTTCCATTCCTTTCCATGGTATTGAAGGGATTGGTTCCAATGTATTCTGAGTATGTAAACTTCGAGGGTAATAAGCAAGAGTTTAAACTTCAGATGGTAGAGGCCGGTGTTTATCCTTCCTTCTACCTGACAAAGGAAAATTCTTCCAAGCTGATTTATAC
>JAILSA010000048.1 GCA_024697885.1 Eubacterium sp.
AGGTTTATTTCATTTTTGCCACTTACTGTTATTTATTGCTACTACTATTATAAACATAGAAATCCCGTGCCGATAATGATCGGGCATGCAGCTGTAGACCTTATGACGGTAATGTCAGTGCTTGCAACATCCATGATTCCGGGATTATATGAGCAAATGTTGATTCAATAAACTACTGTTGAAAGATTAGTATTGATGGTGCTGGAAAAAGTGAAAAGGAAGCTTAGTACGATTCCAATGGAGTCACGAAAGACCTGGAGCGCCAGCTCTAGGTTTTATCCGTTTACAAGCCAATCCCTAGTAAGTTATAATATAGGTGGGAGGTGGTTATGTATGATGAAATACATGGAAATGGCAGTGGAAGAAGCCTACCAGGGCATTAACGCTGGTCACGGGGGACCCTTTGGAACAGTAATTGTCAAAGATGGAAAAATCGTCGGCAGGGGGCACAACCAGGTCCTTCTAAAGAAAGACCCTACCTGTCACGGAGAGATTATGGCGATACACCAGGCCTGTGAAAATCTGGGAACGCATGATTTGTCAGGATGCCAGCTCTACACCACGGGTGAGCCCTGTCACATGTGCCTTTGTGCCTGTATGTGGGCCAACATAGAACATATTTACTACGGGGCAACCATAGAAGACAATGGAATCATCGGATTTCGAGATGACAAGTTCGACAAAATATTTGGGGGACGAGATAAACTAAAAGAATACTACGGCGGGGAATACATGACACCCCTGGGGAGAGAACAGTGCTTGCAGCTTTTTGAGGATTACAACAAAAAAGGGGCAGACCGCTACTGATTATTGTTGTAAAGATCTTTTAGAGCATTGCGAAAAACCAGGGCCTGGCTGCTTAAGACATTAGTTTTATTGGCAATGAGATAAAAATTCTTTTTCAGCCAGTTCTCTTGAAAATCTAGAATCTTCACCTGATCAGACTTGATTTTGTCAGTTAGATAGCGAAGACTGATACCTACGGCGCAGTCGCTGACAGCCATTTGGTGAATCAGGTGGACATCGGAAGTCTCCAAAATAACATTGGGAGTTTTCTTGGAATTTGTGAGACTGTAAAACTGGTGGAGAGAGGTATAGGAAAGGGAATCCTTGATTACAATAGGAAGTTTGTCCAGGTCATCTAAGCAAACAGAATCCTGACTTGCCAGAGGGTGGTTTTTGTTGACCACTAGGCAGAAATCCTCTGTGCAAAGGTGACTTGAGGAAATAGTAGTAGGGTCAAAGGGACCGGGAACAATGGCAAGTTCCACCTGGTTTTTTTGGACTTTTTCAATAATATATTCGTCTGGGTACTCTTTGAGACAGAGACGAATGTGAGGATAGGACTCCACAAAGGACTTAAAAAAATCCGAGGGGATGAGTTGCGGCACATCATAGGAACAAAAAACGGAAAGCGTGCGAATAGTATTTTTTTCCTTGAAGAGTTTCTGAGAGATGATGTCGTACTCGTTGAGGATATTCTGGGCGTGGATGGCAAAAAGGGCAGCATCCGGGGTGGGGTGAATCTTGTTGTGGCTGTGTTTAAAGAGCGAAAGGCCGAGCTCACTCTCTAGGCTAGAAATCGTTTTGCTGACGCCCTGAGGAGAGACAAAAAGATTCTGAGCGGCTTTGGAAATACTCTTGTGTTTATAGACTTCGAGGAAATATTTGAGTTGGCGTTCGTTCATGGGGACCCTCCTAACAATTATAAGAAAACAAAAAGAAGCAAGGACTTAGAGCGCCCTTGCTTCTTAATTTTATTTTACAGGGAAGCAGAGAAAAAGTCAAAGAAAAAAGGGGCAGAGGAGACCTGGCGCAACCAAAAGGTTGAAATGATAAATGGATTTGGTGTTTTACAAGAGGGGAAGAACATGGTAAAAATGTAGTAACAAAAGCAATAAACGCAGGAGAACAAGGGCGTTCACACAGAAGTGTGGGCGCCCTTTTTGATTGAAGACTTGAAAGGTAACTTGGCTTTTGAAAGAAAAAACAGGAGGCGATGCATATGAAACTTACAAGAAAGAATTACAGTTCGGGTGCACCTTTAGAAGAAAAGGTGGGGTACTCTAGAATGGTTCAAATCGGACCTTACATCAAGATTGGTGGAACAACATCAGTACAAGAAGATGGAACTGTATACGGAGAGGACGCCTATGAACAAACAGCCTATGTTTTGGAGAAGCAGATCAAGTTGCTAGAATCCATAGGAGCCAGCAAGGAAGATGTATTTTCCATATTTATCTACACCACAGACATAAGCCAGGGAGGAAAAATTTGCCAAGCATATTCAGAAATTTTCCATGATATTAAGCCCTTAAATACAATGGTTGAAATAGCAAGGCTCAATCGCCCAACCCAGTATGTGGAAATCGAGATGGAAGCCATGCTTACAGAATAGGAAACAGGAGGAAGAAGAATTATGTCGAGAATAGAGGAACATCCAATTTTAGGAAAGACCGAGAGGGGCAGAGAGGTGGAGTTCACTTTTGATGGACAAACCCTGAAGGGTTACGAGAACGAGCCTATTGCTATGGCCCTGAAGGCCAATGGAGTTATGACCCATAGGTATACAAAAAAAGAGCATAAGCCTCGAGGAATTTTTTGTGCCATCGGTAGATGTACCGACTGCGTTATGGTGGTGGACGGGAAACCAAATATAAGAACCTGTGTGACACCTCTAAAAGAGGGAATGGTTGTGGTGACACAGGATGGCACCCAAGCAGCAAAACTAGGATAGGAATTGGAGGACAATGGCATGAAAAGATATGAAGTGATTATCGTGGGAGCGGGGCCATCGGGACTGTCGGCGGCCATAGAGGCGGCAAAGAGAGGCCTCAAGGTCATAGTATTTGATGAGAACGAGAAACCGGGGGGACAGCTCTTTAAGCAGATTCACAAATTTTTCGGGTCCAAAGAGCATCACGCCAAGATTCGAGGATACAAAATCGGTCAGGAACTTTTAGAGGAGGCCGCCAAGTTAGGAGTTGAGGTAGTCCTAAATGCTACGGTGGTAGGACTCTATTCCGACAAGGAAGTCAA
>JAILSA010000062.1 GCA_024697885.1 Eubacterium sp.
AGGACGCTTTTTAGAGGCGGTAGCGGATGCAGATACCATCGTATTTGACAAGACAGGAACTCTGACCAAGGCCCAGGCCAAGGTGAGAGAAGTGGTATCCTTCAACGGCCAGAACGAAGATGATTTGCTCTGTCTGGCGGCCTGCCTAGAGGAGCACTATCCACATTCATTGGCTAAGGCAGTGGTGGATGCTGCAATTAAGCATGGTCAGGATCACGAAGAGATGCACAGTAAGGTAGAGTACGTGGTTGCCCATGGAATTTCATCTTCTGTAGATGGCAAAAAAGTCATAATAGGAAGCTATCATTTTGTCTTTGAGGATGAAGCATGTAAAATACCGGAGGAGACCAAAGCCAGGTTTTGCCAACTGCCAAGGGATTGTTCGCATCTCTACATGGCCATTGATGGAAAATTGGCTGCCGTCATATGCATAGAGGATCCAATACGAGAGGAAGCGGCGGATGCCATTGAAAAACTGCGCAAGTGTGGTATTGAGAAGGTGGTTATGATGACTGGAGACAGTGACCGAACTGCCAAGGCCATAGCGGAGCAGGTGGGCGTGGATGAATACTACGCCGAGGTGCTACCGGAGGACAAGGCCAAGTTTGTGGCTGACCAAAAGGCTATGGGCCGAACGGTGATTATGGTAGGAGATGGAATCAATGATTCTCCGGCCCTGTCGGTATCGGATGCCGGCATAGCTATTAGCGATGGAGCTGAGCTCGCCAGAGAAATTGCCGATATAACCATTAGCGCAGACGACTTATACCAGCTGGTAACGCTGAAAAAAATAGCCAATAAGCTGATGGAGAGAATCCGCAGTAACTATGGCAAAATCGTAGGCTTTAACTCCAGCCTGATTTTGCTGGGAGTTTTGGGAGTAATCCAACCTACAACGTCAGCTATGCTTCATAACTCTTCGACCATTCTCATAAGTCTCGACAGCATGAGAAAAATGGACCTGGAGGACAGAAAAAGAAAAAAGAAACAAAAGTAAGTAATTGAGTTCAGATAAGGTGAATCGAGTAGAGGCCAGGTCTCTGCTCGATTTCTGCGCTTGAAAGGAGGACACAAATGTTATCATTAATTGTGGCTTGCAGCAAGGGAAAAAGAGTGATAGGCAAAGACGGAAAAATTCCTTGGGACCTGCCGGATGACCGAAAGAATTTTAAGAAAATCACCATGGGCAATATTCTCATTATGGGAAGAAAAACCTATGAGTCCATTGGTCATCCTCTGGAGGGAAGAGTGATTATCGTCCTGTCCAACACCAAGAACTTTTTGGAAGAGGGAAGTCTCTACACAGTCCGCAATTTGGATGCCGCCTTTAAGTTGGCAGAACAAATGCAAAAACAGGAGCACGCAAATGAGATTATTATTTGCGGGGGCCAGTCTATTTACGAGGACACCATTGACAAGGTGGACAAAATATATTTGGCGGAGGTGGAATCGGATGTGGAGGGTGACACCTTCTTTCCGGAATTTAATCGAGACAATTTTGTCCTCTTAGGAATTGACCCTGGAGAAGGGGAAATTCCCCACAAATTTCTCACCTTCGGTCGCTGTTAAGACTTGTATTTTGGGAAAAACAATTGTATAATATTGTTAAGTAGACTTGAAAGAAAGGAGGGGGTTCTATGATCATTAGCGGAGTGTCAGGAATTCGTGAAATTTATCCGATTTATAATGGAAATCCTGTTCAACCAGTGAATGGTTCTGACACCGTGACCAGGGGCACAGAAGGTACTGCCCAGGGCACTGCGGACGGAGCCAAGATGACGGGTCAACCGGGCAATAGTCTGAATCAGAGACCGAAGCCAGAGACCATGAAGAAGGAAGCGCCTAGTGTCAAAGAACCCTCTTTTGAAGGTTTAGACGGCAAGGAGAAAAATGTCTCCATCGCAAGACCTAATGCCAGAAATCCATACGAGCGCCAGCAGGGAATTCAGAACTACATGATGGGAGCGGGCAACTTCGTGGATATGACCGTGTAACAGGATGAGTGGGGGATTTTTATGAGGCTTATTGCACCCTTTTTCTTTTTATTACAGGGGGCCATCGCCTGGTTGGTTTTTGGGGATGCCCTAGTGCATAAAGTTTATAAAAGCAAAATTGAGAGGGTCTCTCTTTTGCTCTATGCGTCGAGCGCGACCTGGAGCATTGGAAGGGCCCTATTAATGTTGACCGAAAATCCCACCAATGCCTACATCTACTCCGTCATGCAGATTTTTGCCACTGGGGCCACCCTTCTCTTTTTCCAGAAGATGTTGGGCCGCATGAACCGGGTAAAACCTACGGTTCGAATGGTTATGTTTGGAGTTTTGGGATACGGTATTATAGGATTTTTCTTTGTTATTTTCCGCATGAATATTATTCGGGGGGATCGGGGCTACGAATTCGACTTTGCCAGCCCAACGGCCTACTGGTGTTTCAATATCTTTGTACTCTTGGCAATTCTGGATATTTTCTTCCTGTCCATGCACATGATGCGAAAGGCCAGAAATCAAAAATACAGGGTCTTTAGCCGGCTTTTTTACCTGGCCGACTTCCTCTTGGCCCTGGGCTTTGCGGTGGACATCGTGATAAAATTTGAAAAAATCCACCTCTACAATTATGCGGCCAGCACCATGATGCAGTTTGTGGCTATTTTGATTATGACTAAGGCAATCCGCGATTTGAGCCGCTGCGAAATCAATGTAAGCAACATGTCTTCTTTTATTATTTCCTCCATGTCATCCCCTGTCTTGGTTTTTGACATGGACAGGGAGCTGAAGCTGGCCAATGGGGCAGCTACGGAGGTCTTACATTTTTC
>JAILSA010000081.1 GCA_024697885.1 Eubacterium sp.
AGCGACACAGGATCGGGAATTGTTGAGATCCTCCTGTCCTATGTCCTTCCAATCGTTGTGCTTTGGGTTCTCTTTATGTTCCTTATGAGGTCGGCTACCAAGGGCGGCGGCCTTATGGGAAGCGTGGGCAAGTCCAATGCCAAGATGTATGTGGAAAAAGAAACTGGCGTCACCTTTGCAGATGTGGCAGGTGAGGAGGAGGCCAAGGAGTCTCTGACAGAGCTGGTAGACTTTTTGAAAAATCCAGATAAGTACAAGAGAATCGGAGCCAGACTTCCGAAGGGAGCCCTCCTGGTGGGACCTCCGGGAACTGGTAAAACCCTGCTTGCCAAGGCCTTGGCTGGTGAGGCGGGAGTGCCATTTTTCTCCCTGTCCGGTTCTGATTTTGTAGAGATGTTTGTAGGTGTGGGTGCCTCCCGTGTGCGTGACCTCTTTAAGCAGGCTACCTCCATGGCTCCATGTATTATTTTCATTGACGAGATCGATGCTATTGGAAAAAGTCGTGACAGTCAGTACGGCGGCGGCAACGATGAGCGAGAGCAGACCTTGAACCAGCTCCTGTCTGAGATGGACGGTTTTGACTCCTCTAAGGGTATTATTATTTTGGGTGCCACCAACCGACCTGAGGTTTTGGACAAGGCCCTCCTTCGTCCGGGCCGTTTTGACCGAAGAATCATTGTGGAAAAACCTGACCTCAAGGGCCGTGTAGATGTGCTTCGAGTTCACTCCCACGACGTTTTGATGGACGACACAGTCAACTTAGAAGAAATCGCCCTGGCTACCTCCGGTGCCGTAGGTGCGGACCTGGCCAACATGGTCAACGAGGCGGCTATTATGGCTGTCAAGGACGGCCGCAATGTAGTGAGTCAGAAGGACTTGTTCGAGGCGGTTGAAGTGGTTTTGGCCGGTAAGGAAAAGAAGGATCGAATCCTTGGCAAGGAGGAGAAAAAGATTGTCTCCTACCACGAGATTGGTCATGCCCTGGTAGCCACCTGCCTAAAAAATACAGAGCCTGTGCAAAAGATTACCATTGTTCCAAGAACCATGGGTGCCCTTGGCTATGTAATGCAGGTGCCAGAAGAAGAAAAATATTTGATGAAAAAGAGCGAGCTGATTTCCGAGATCACTACCCTCTTAGGAGGTCGTGCAGCGGAGGAGTTGTTCTTTGAAGATGTGACCACCGGTGCATCTAATGATATTGAGAAGGCAACCCAGATTGCCAGGTCTATGGTAACCCAGTACGGTATGAGCGAAAAATTCGGTATGATGGGACTTGAGACCATTCAGAGCCGTTACCTGGATGGCCGCCCTGTGGTCAACTGCGGTGAGGAGACCGAGAGCCAGATTGACGGCGAGGTCATGAAAATCCTTGACAAGTGCTATGAGGAGGCCAAGGATATTGTGGGCAAGCACATGGAAGTTTTGGAAAAACTGGCTTCCTACCTGATTGCCAAGGAGACTATTACGGGAAAAGAATTTGTCCGAATTTTTGAAGAGGAAACGGGCATTAAGTTAAAGAAAAAGGATTCTGAGGGCAAGATAATTGAGGAGCCTGAAGAGGAAGAAGCCAAAGAGGAGGAGCAGGAGTAGGATGGCCTATGAGGTTTTAGTACTTGACGTGGATGGCACCCTGGTAAATTCCAAGAAGGAAATTACGGAGCCGGTTCGCCGGGCCATTTGGGAGTGCCAGGAAAAGGGGATTTATGTGGTGGTGGCCTCTGGCCGCTGCACCCATGGAATTCGCCACCAGGCCAAGGCTATTGGCCTAGACCATTTTGGAGGCTATGTTCTCTCCTACAATGGAGCTCATATTGAGAATTTTGCCACGGGGGAGGTGGTCTTTGACACCAAGCTTCCGGAGGGAATGATTCACGAACTCTACGACTATGCCATGGAAGAGGGAGCTGGGATTTTGACCTATCATCAGGGAAAAATCATAGCCACCGATGAAAATGATCCCTATGTGATTTTGGACAGGGACGGCTGTGATATCCCAGTGGTTCAGCCGGAGGACTTTCACCGAGATGTGGACTTTAATGTCAACAAGGTGATTTTCACCGGGGACCCAGACATGTTAAAGGAACTTGAAAAAGAGGCAGCAGCCCGATACCAGGGAGTGATGTCTGTCTACCGGTCGGAGCCTTTTTACCTGGAGTTTATGCCTCTTGGCATTGACAAGTCCTACGGAATTGCCAAGATGATTGAGAGTCTGGGCTACAAGAGGAGCCAGGTGATTTGTTGTGGCGACGGGTTTAATGATGTGGGAATGATAGAATATGCGGGCCTGGGAGTGGCCATGGGAAATGCCTCGGCGGAGGTGAGAAGCAGGGCGGACTATGTGGCCCCTACCTGTGACGAGGACGGCTTGGTTCATGTGATCGAGAAGTTCATTACACTCTAAGGAGAAAAAAGGATGACTTGCCTATGTTTCAGATTGAGGAAGAATTGAAAAAATTGCCGGCTAAGCCCGGAGTCTATCTCATGCACGACAAGAAGGATGAGATTATTTATGTGGGCAAGGCTATCAGTTTAAAAAATCGAGTTCGCCAGTATTTTCAAAAGAGTCGGCGGGTGACTCCAAAGATTCAGAGGATGATTGACCGCATTGCCTGGTTTGAGTACATTGTGACGGACTCGGAGCTAGAGGCCTTAGTTCTTGAGTGCAACTTAATCAAGGAGTACAGCCCCAGGTACAATACCATGTTGAAGGACGGAAAGTCCTATCCATATGTAAAAGCAACTATTCAAGAAGCCTATCCAAGGCTTCTTTTTGCAAGACAGATGAAGCGGGATGGCAACAAGTATTTTGGCCCCTTTACCAGTGGCAAGGCCATTCGCGACACCATAGAGTTGGTAAATCAGCTCTTTCACCTGCGCAACTGCAACCGGGTTTTGCCCCGGGATATTGGCAAGGAAAGGCCCTGCCTCTACCACCAGATTGGCCAGTGCCCAGCCCCTTGCCAGGGATACATTAGCAGGGAAGATTATGAGGCCAATTTTACTAGAGCCCTCAAGTTCCTTCAGGGAGATACCAGGGAGGTTTTGGGGGATTTAGAGGAAAAAATGAAAGAGGCCTCTCTGGAAATGAAGTTTGAGGAGGCGGCCAGCTACCGGGATTTGATTCGCAGTGTCCAGGCGGTGACGGAGCGGCAAAAAATCACCTCCGAGGACCAGGAGGACAGGGATTTAGTGGCTATGGCCACCAGCGGCGACGATGCTGTAGTCCAGGTCTTTTTTGTCAGGTCTGGAAAAATCATCGGCAGGGACCACTATTTTCTCTCCGGCGTGGAGGGGGAGGAAAATGCAAAAATCCTTTCCGATTTTTTAAAACAGATGTATGCGGGAACCCCTTATATTCCCAAGGAAATTTTTCTGGAGGAAGAGGTGGAGGACAGCCAGACAATTCTGGAGTGGCTGTCCCAAAAGAGGGGGAGCAAGGTTTATTTTCGCATTCCCAAGCGGGGGCAGAAGGAAAAGCTCCTTGAACTTGCCAAGCGCAATGCCGTTATGGTTATGATGAAGGACAAGAACAAGTTAAAAGAGGAGAGGGCTAAGACCATAGGCGCCATGGAGGAGATTCAGGACCTGCTGCAGATGCCGGACATCCGCAGGGTGGAGTCCTATGACATCTCCAACATTAACGGATTTGAGACGGTGGGCTCCATGGTGGTTTTTGAGGACGGAAAGCCCAAGAAGAGCGACTACCGCAAGTTCCGGATTCGGACGGTGACGGGGCCGGACGACTACGGGGCCATGGAGGAAATGCTGACCAGGCGTTTTGAACACAGCAAGAGAGAGGGTTTGTCGGAGTTTGACGCCTTTGCTATTTTGCCAGACATCCTCTTTATGGACGGAGGCAAGGGGCAGATTCATGTGGCCCAAAAAGTTTTGGAAGAGCTGGGGCTAGACATTCCGGTCTGCGGTATGGTCAAGGATGACCACCACAGGACCAGAGGCCTCTTTGTGGATGAGGTGGAGATTCCCATTGACACCCACGGCCAGGCCTTTCGCCTGATCACCAGGATTCAGGACGAGACCCACCGCTTTGCCATTGAGTACCACAAGCAGATTCGAAGAAAGACCCAGGTTCACTCCGTTTTGGATGACATTCCACTGATTGGCCCCAGCCGGAGAAAGGCATTGATGCGGGCCTTTGATTCTTTAGAGGCCATTGGCCAGGCTTCCTTAGAAGACCTCTTAAAATTGCCGGAGATGAATGAGAAGGCGGCCCAGTCCGTCCTGGATTTTTTTGCCGAGAAAAAGGATGACAAAAATGGAAAATCGTGATTTTTTACCTATATCAAAAAAGGATATGAAAAAGAGGGGCTGGGACCAGTGCGACTTTGTCTTTGTGATAGGGGACGCCTATGTGGACCACTCCTCCTTTGGGCCGGCCATTATCAGCCGACACTTAGAGGCCCACGGCTTCAAGGTGGGAATTATCCCCCAGCCGGACTGGAAGGACCCGGACAGCATTACTGTTTTGGGCCAGCCAAGACTGGGCTTTTTGGTCAGTGCAGGCAATATGGATTCCATGGTCAACCACTATACCGTGGCCAAGAAGCGAAGGAAGAAGGACGCCTACACACCGGGAGCGGTTATGGGCAGGCGGCCGGACTACGCCACGGTGGTCTACTGCAATTTGATTCGCAGAACCTACAAAAAGATTCCTATTATTATTGGAGGTATTGAGGCCAGCCTCCGCCGCATGTCCCACTACGACTACTGGTCGGACAAGGTCAAAAGGTCCATCCTTATGGATTCGGGAGCGGACCTTCTCTCCTACGGCATGGGAGAGCACAGCACCCTGGAGATTGCCGAGGCCCTGGATGCGGGCATGGCGGTGGAGGATATTATCTTTGTGGCGGGAACCTCCTACCGAACCCGTATGGACAAGGTGTCTGCCTACGACCCCATTACCCTTCCTTCCTATGAGGAAATTTGTGAGGACAAAAAAGCCTATGCCAAGAGTTTCATGCTCCAGTACGAGAACACGGATCCCTTTACGGCCAGGCCCCTGATAGAGCCCTATCCCAACAAGATGGCGGTGGTGCAAAACCCTCCGGCCAAGCCCCTGACAAGCCAGGAGCTAGACGATGTATATTCCTATCCCTATGTGGGAACCTACCACCCTTCCTATGAGAAGGAGGGAGGCGTTCCTGCCATTCAGGAGATCCAATTTAGTCTGACTAGCTGTCGAGGCTGTTTTGGAGGATGTAGTTTTTGCGCCCTGACCTTCCACCAGGGAAGAATTGTTCAGGTCAGAAGCCACGAGTCCATAATTAGGGAAGCAAAGGAAATTATAGACAAGGAAAATTTTAAGGGCTACATCCACGATGTGGGAGGCCCTACAGGAAACTTCCGCGCCCCTTCCTGTCAAAAGCAGCTGACCAAGGGAGTCTGCAAAAACAAGCAGTGCCTTTTTCCAGAGATCTGCAAAAACTGCAAGGTGGACCACAGGGACTATGTCAGTCTCCTCCGCAAGTTGAAAAAACTGCCAGGGGTAAAAAAGGTCTTTGTCCGGTCGGGAATTCGCTACGACTATGTAATGGCAGATCCGGACAACACCTTTTTGAAGGAACTTTGTCAGGACCATATCAGCGGCCAGCTGAGAGTGGCCCCAGAGCATGTGTCCGATGTGGTTTTGAGAGCCATGGGCAAGCCTTCCCGCCAGGTCTACGATGCCTTTTTGAAAAGATATGAAAAGGTCAACAAGCTGACGGGCAAGAAGCAGTTTGTGGTTCCCTATCTCATGTCCTCCCATCCCGGTTCTACCCTCAAGGAGGCAGTGGAACTTGCGGAGTACATTCGAGACTTAGGCTATATGCCGGAGCAGGTGCAGGATTTTTATCC
>JAILSA010000110.1 GCA_024697885.1 Eubacterium sp.
CTTGTGATTGATCTGGGGCTTTTGGGCTACTTTAAGTACGCGGACCTGATCATTCGCAGTGTGAATCAGGTGGCGGGCACAGACCTTGGCCTTCTGAATCTGGCCCTGCCTATCGGCATTTCTTTTTACACCTTCCAGACCCTGTCCTATACCATTGATGTCTATCGGGGCAGGACTAGGGCCCAGCACTCTTTAGTGGATTTTAGCATGTATGTCTGCTTCTTCCCCCAGCTCATTGCCGGACCTATTGTCCGCTATGTGGATATTGAAAATCAGCTGCGGACCAGAAAAGAGACCTGGCAGCAGGTGGAGGAGGGTGTCCTTCGCTTCTCCATGGGCCTTGGCAAAAAGGTGCTTTTGGCCAACCAGATCGGAGCCCTGTGGACGGAGATTTCCTCCCAGATGCAGGGGGCCTTGGAGGGAGGAAGTTTGGCCAGCCCCAATCAGCCGGCCCTGACGGCCTGGCTGGGAGTCTTGGCCTTTAGCTTCCAGATTTACTTTGACTTTTCCGGTTATTCGGATATGGCCATAGGCCTGGGCAAAATCTTCGGCTTCACCTTTCCGGAAAACTTTAATGAGCCCTACCTGGCGGACTCCATTACCGACTTTTGGCGCCGCTGGCACATGAGCCTTAGTTCCTGGTTTAGGGACTATGTTTACATCCCTCTTGGGGGCAACAAAAAGGGCATGAAAAGGCAGATTTTTAACCTCCTAATCGTCTGGGGACTGACGGGCCTCTGGCACGGGGCAGATTGGAATTTCCTCCTCTGGGGACTCTACTATTTTGTCCTTTTGGTGGTGGAAAAAGTCCTTCTCCTGCCCTGGCTGGAAAAGGCTCCAAGGGCCCTGCGCCACCTCTACACCATGTTTTTGGTGGTCCTTGGCTGGATGATTTTTGCCCTGACGGATTTGGGACAAATCGCCACCTATACCGGCAATCTCTTTGGGGCGGGAGGCCTGGCTGATGCCATGTCTCTCTACTATTTGAAAACCAACCTAATCCTCCTTGTGGCCCTTTGTTTCGTGGCCTTTGGCGGGGGAAAAAGGCTCTTGGCAGGGATTAGCACCTGGGGAACCAGGGGAAAGGGACCAGAGAAAATCTGCAATGTTTTAAAGGTCCTTGCCACTCTTGCCATCCTTGTTAGCAGCATAAGCCTTTTGGTTGGGGACAGCTACAATCCCTTCTTGTATTTCCGATTTTAGGGGGTGAAAGAATGATAAGAAAAATATGTTTAAGCCTGTTTTTTGTGGGATTTTTTGCCCTGGGCCTCTGTATTTTTCTCCATCCTGTGAGGGAAAAATCCATGGAGGAAAACAGGCAGTTACAGACCTTTCCAGAGACCTCGACTGCCAGGGTTTTTAGCGGGGAGTTTGAGTCGGACTTTGAGAACTTTTTGAGCGACCAGTTCCCGGAGAGAAACCTCTTTATGGGCCTGGCCACAGGCCTGAAAAAGGCAGAGGGAAAAAGAGACCTACAGGACACCTATCTGGGCAGGGACCACTACTTTTTTGAGAAGGTTTTGGACTCTGACTTAAGTGGAAAACAGATGGAATCCAATCTGGGAGTTTTGAGTCAGCTGGCGGACCGCCACCAGGAGGTGGAATTTTCGGCCATGCTGGTGCCGTCCTCTGGTGTATCCCTGCCGGACTACCTGCCCTGTGGGGCAAAGGTCTATGACGCCGGGAAACTCTATGAAATGGCACAAGAAAATCTGGGCAGGGTAAAGCTGGTCAATCCAAGCCAGGCCCTCTACGGGGACCCGGCTAACTACTACCGGACAGACCACCACTGGACGGCCCTGGGGGCCTACCGGGCCTATGAGGTTCTTATGGAGGGCCAGGGGGCCTATGACAGGGACCTGCCAGAGCCTGTGAGTCAGGACTTTTTGGGAACTCTCTACTCCAAGACCCAGGACGCCTCGGCTGTGGCGGACTCCATAGTCCTGCCCCAGGTGGATGAGGGCATACAGGTTAAGGTGGACGGGGAGGAACAAAGCCTCTATGACATGGCTGCCCTGGACCGCAAGGACCAGTACGAGGTCTATCTGGGAGGAAATTTTGGCCTGGTGGAAATCCAAAATCCAGGGGCCAAGGGGGGCTGCCTCTTGGTGATTAAGGACTCATTTTTTAACAGTATGGCTCCCTACCTGACGGCGGATTATGAAAAAATCGTCCTGGTGGACCCAAGATTTTTCCCGGGTATGTGGGAGGGTCTTTTTGAGACCTACAAGCCAGACATGGTCTTAGCCCTATACGAATTAAATAATTTTGCAATAGACCAAAATCTGGTCAAACTCTTGATGTAGGTAAAAGCTCGAATCTTTAGAAAATTAAAAATAACATTTGCTATTGTGTCAAAAGTGTGTTATCGTGGTTGACGGAGGTGAATGTTATGAAAATATGGAACATTATATTATCTGCCCTTGTGGTTTTGAGTGCCGCGGCGGCAGCAGTGGGAATTTGCTACGGCCTAAGGGCAAATCAGGAGATCAACAGTCTCCGCTACGAGTTTGAGCACATGGATGACACGAAGGAAAATGATGTAGTCATTGGAGATTTTTATACAATTAAGGCCACTACAGCCATATCCGACGCCTACAAGGCTGGGAAGACAGACCAGTTAGATGCCAACCAGAAGAAAACTTTAGAGGAAGCCAAGGAAGTTTTGGATGAAATCATCAAGGACGGCATGACTCCTTTTGAGCAGGAAAAGGCTGTTTATGAGTGGATGACCAAAAATATTAAGGCGGACAGCGAGGTCACTACCCTGATTCAGGAGAGTCCTCAGGACAGGGCAGAGCCGGGCAAGGTTTTGGAGTCCAAGAAGGCTGTTTGTGTAGGTTTTGCCACAACCTTCCGTCTCTTTATGGAGATGTTGGATATCCCTTGTAAGGTAGTTCACGACACGGGTCGGTCCCACTCCTGGGATTTGGTTCAGTTGGATGGAAACTGGTATCACACAGATATTTACTCTGATTCCGGAACTCCTTCTTACAGCTACTTTAACCGCAACGATGCTATGATGTCAGACAACAGCTGGGACACAAGCTTTTACCCAGCAGCAACTAGCCTAGATTACAATGTTGCCTACATGGAGAGACAGAAGCTAGATGACATTTACGAGATACCAGTTAAGGTTTACAAGGCCCTGAAGAACAAGAAGTCTTTGGTATCCTTTGAGTTCAAAAAGCTCAACAAGAGAGAAAAAGCAGTTGTAGATGAGCTTGGTTCTCAGATTCAGTATGTTCTCAATGCCAAGAAGAAATATGAGAATTATACTGTATCTACAACCCAGCACGAGACAGAGTCTGGAGTTCTTGTTTGGTGTTCTATGTACGAGATTGAGCCAGAAGAGGAGGAGTATCCATCCATCAACAAGAAAGAGGCCAAGGCTATTGAGAAAGCTATTAAGAAAGCCTTTGGAAAAGATACGGTAGTAGATGTTTACTTCGAGGGAGAAGATGAAAGTGGAAACACAGAAACTGAAGGCTAAAAAAAATATCTAAAAAAAACATCCTTTCTTTACTCTTTTTAAAGGGTAAGGAAAGGAATTTTTTTGACACAAATAAGTTGTGAGGGCCTCCTTTTCTATGCTATAATATAATATAGCGAAGGAAAGGTTGTATGCGAATGAGACGATTATTTTCTAAGATCAGACCCACGCTGACCGTTTTAGTGGGAGACATATGTCTGGTCATAATGATAAGTCTTCTTCTTTTCACAGCTTTGGAAAATTATGAGAGTATTATTGTTAAAATTGCAATCTCACTTATAGTGGTAGGCTTTTGCGCAATCGTGATTATTTTGAAGTATAGACTTCTGCACAGGGCTTTCAAACTAGATGAGGTTTCAGGTGGTAACAATAAGCGAGAATTTGAGAGAGTTGCATCCGAACTGCTTGCTGAGGGCGGAGCTCACGCTGCAGTTTGCGCTAATATAGACCGGTTCAAGATCATCAATGATGTATATGGGGAAGATGAGGGTAACCGGATTTTGCGGACGGTGCAATCCATCATTAATGATGAACTCAGTAAGGACGAGGTATCGGGAAGAATTATGGCAGACAATTTTGGTATGGTTGTCCGCTACATCAGTATTCCTATGCTGGATTTTCGACTGAAGAAAATCAATGATGAGTTGGCTAAGCTGACAAATGAGAAGGGTGAATCATATGGTCTGACTATGTATTACGGTGTTTACATTTTTGGTCAGGAAGATGATAATATTAATATAGCAATGGAGAGGGCGCATTTTGCCCTGGCTAGTCCGTTGCCTTCTTTTATGGTGCCTATGGGTATCTACAATAAAGAAGAGAGCCAGATGTTTAACCGGGAAAAGGAACTGGAGATGAAGATGCGCGACGCCCTTCAACGAGGGGAGTTTGTCCCATACCTCCAGCCAAAATACGAGCTCCAGGGAGAGACTGTGGAGGGGGCTGAGGCCCTGGTCCGCTGGATTAGTCCCGAGGGCATGATCTACCCGGGAGAGTTTATTCCTCTCTTCGAAAAGAACGGTTTTGTGGTGCAATTAGACCACTACATGTTTGAAGAGGTATGTAAAATGCAGGAAAAATGGTTTAAGGAAGGATACGACCTGGTGCCTGTTTCTGTCAACCTCTCCAGATGCCATTTGGAAATTAATGACTTTTTCAGTGAGTATAGGAGTATCCTGTCCCGCTATGAGCTTCCGCCACGCTGTATTGAAATCGAATTGACGGAGTCGCTCTTTTTTGATAACATGGAGGCACTTAATGACCTGGTCAGCGAGATTCATGAAGCGGGAATGACTTGTTCCATTGATGACTTCGGCAGCGGCTATTCTTCCCTGAACATGCTCAAGGATGTGAAGGTAGATGCCCTGAAATTGGATCGGGTATTTTTCCAGGGAGAAAATAACGAGCGTGGTCGTCATATTGTGCGAAGTGTACTTCACCTTGCCCAGGATTTGGACCTTCGGACTATCTCCGAGGGAGTAGAGGAGAGAGAGCAAGTTTCCTATCTCAAGGAAATGAATTGCGATCTCATCCAGGGATATGTGTTTGCCAAACCGATGCCGGTGGATGAATTTGAAAAATGTGCTTATAAAAATAGGGCCAAAAAATCTGCCAAGATTGAGCACCTGGTTCCTATTGATGAGTACGATGCCCCAATTGCGGGTCAAGGCTAAGTCAGGCGGGATTTTTTCCCCTTGCATAAATATTGTTTACGTCACCTCGATCATATCTGTTTATGGTTTCCTCCTTTAGATATAGATCGAGGTAAATTTACGCTTAGAATCGAGAAAAAGGAATCGAGGAAGTAAGATGATAAAGCATATATATAAAATTGTGGGCTTAATTGTAATTTTTGTGGCTGCCCTTTTTTTCTTTGGAAGCAGGATGTCTACTAATCTGGTGGAGACCAGTGAAAAAACGGAAATGAAGAGTGAAACTTTTCCCTATATGACAGTCACTACCCAGGGGGAGGAACTCAACGTGCTCTACGGCTACAGTGAATCCACGGCCTACAATGTAATCCGCGAGTCCATTACCCCACTGAACCAGTCAAAGACCATAGACCTTAACCTGTCTGATGGCCAGGACAGTTTGAGGGAGATGGATTACAGGATTTTGGACCGGGAGACGGGAGAGGTCTACGAGGAAGGGAACATCGGGGCCCTGACCCAGGAGGAAAAAAAGGTCTCCATTACCTTTGACTACGGATTTAAGACAAGTACGGAATATATTTTGGACATTGTGGGCAAGGCCATGAGCGGCCGGGAAATCCACTATTTTACCAGGCTCAAATACTACATTGAGGACTCCTTCCTAGATGAGAAGTTGGCCTTTGCCAAGAAGTTTCACAAGGCCACCTTTAATAAGACCAAAAAGGACTATGTGGAGCGCTACCTAGAGCCATCTCCTAAGAATTTAAATGCCAGTCTGGCCCAGGTGGATATTACTTCTAGCGCAGATTTGATTCTCTACAGCAATATGTCGCCTAAGGTGATTTCCAGGGAATTTGTAACGGTGAAGGAATACAATATGGAGACGGCCTGCATCCAGTACAATTACTTTATTCAGGCCTCTACCTCCTCTGGAGATGAGATTTTTCATGTCAAGGAATTTTACAGGGTGCGCTACGCCTCTGGCCACAGCTATCTTCTGAATTTTGACAGGACCATGGAGGCAGAGTTTGACAGCTCCCTAGCTTCCACCTCTACTAGCCAGTTAAAAATCGGTATTACAGAGGACCACCAGGGAGGACTTTTGGCCAACCAGGACAACACCATCCTCTTTTTCCAGAGAAATGGCAGGGTCTACCAGTACGATTTGACCACCAACATCCTGACCCTGGTCTACAGCAATTTTAGCCCTGAGGCCTCCTACGACTACCAGGCCTACAACGAAAATGACATCCGCCTTCTCAAGGTGGACGAGGAGGGCAACCTCTTTTTCACCGCCTACGGATATTTTGCCAGAGGGGACTACGAGGGGGATGTGGCAGTGGTTCTCTTTGAGTACACCAGCGGGGGAGAGCTAAAAGAGATGGTCTACATGCCAACGGATACCACCTTCCAGCAGCTCAAGGAAGATTTTGCCACCTATGGCTATGTG
>JAILSA010000119.1 GCA_024697885.1 Eubacterium sp.
GATTGGTTTTTACCATTCGCCCTTTCCCCTTTTTTACAGAACATATTCCCTGGGAAAATTTACAGAAAAGCTTTACATCTGTCTTGTCAGATGTAAAGTTTTGTGCTATAGTGAAAACCATCATGTCGAAGCCGGCCCAGCCGGCCACTCAGAAAAGAGGTTACAATGGAAAATCTAATTGCACAAATTAAGCAGTTGAAAGAGGAAAAAAACGCTGTCATCCTGGCCCACTACTATGTGGAGGATGAAGTTCAAGACATCGCCGATTATATTGGAGACTCCTTCTACCTCAGTAAGGTTGCCACCACGACAGATGCTGACATCATTGTTTTTTGCGGCGTTTCCTTTATGGGGGAGAGCGCCAAGATTCTCAACCCCGAAAAGACCGTACTCATGCCAGACGCCACAGCGGACTGCCCTATGGCTCACATGGCAGAGATTGACCGCATCGAAGCTCTCCGCAAGGAATACCCAGACTTAGCAGTGGTTTGCTACATCAATTCCACTGCAGAGCTCAAGTGTCACTCCGACGTCTGCGTCACCTCCTCCAATGCTATGAAGATTGTGAAGAAACTTCCAAATAAGAATATATTTTTCATTCCGGACCAGAACCTGGGCCACTACATTTCAGAGCAGGTTCCCGACAAAAACTTCATTCTCAACGATGGCTACTGCCACGTTCACGCATCCATCCGGGTCAACCAGGTGGAGGCAGCCAAGAGAAAATATCCGGAAGCCCTCTTTTTGGTTCACCCAGAATGTCCTGCCCCTATTTTGGAAATGGCAGACTTTATCGGGTCAACCTCCGAAATCATTGATTACGCCACAGAGTCCCCTGCCCAGGAATTTATTGTGGGCACAGAGCTTGGCGTCCTTCACGACCTCAAGCTCAAAAATCCAGGCAAGAAATTTTACTCTGCAGGAGCCGTTCAGTGCTGTCCTAATATGAAGAAAATTTCTCTGGAAAAACTTTTGCACGTTTTGCAGACCGGGGAAAATGAGGTTCACCTAAGTGACGAATTTAGACAGAGAGCACAAGCGCCTTTGACACGTATGCTGGAGTTGGCGAAGTAAACTTTTTTTGAAAGGAAATGCCTATGACTTCCAAAACAGACATTTTGATTGTGGGCAGCGGGGCCGCCGGTCTTTTCACCGCCCTGACCCTCCCCACAGACAAGCAGATCACCATTATTACCAAGGACCAGGCAGAGCGAAGCGACTCCTTCCTGGCCCAGGGTGGCATCTGCATGCTCAAGTCCCCTGAGGACTATGACAGTTATTTTGAAGACACCATGAAGGCCGGCCACTATGAGAACCGGGAGGAGTCTGTGGACATTATGATCCGGTCCTCCCGCCACATCATTGACCGCCTCATCGGCTACGGAGTTGATTTTGAGCGGGACGGGGATGAATTGAAATTCACCCGAGAGGGAGGTCACTCCGACTACCGCATCCTCTTCCACAAGGACATTACGGGAAAGGAAATTACCAGTAAGCTCCTAGCCAGAGCCATGGAGAGGCCAAACATCACCCTCCACGAGCATGTGACTATGCTGGATCTAATCGAGAAAAGGGGAGTTTGCCAGGGTCTGGTGGTGGCCGACGAACATGGTCACAAGCAGTGCATCCTGGCAGACTATACCATCCTGGCCTGCGGCGGTTTGGGAGGCCTCTACAAGCACTCCACCAACTTCCGCCACATTACAGGAGACGCCCTGGCTATCGCCCTCAAGCACGGCATCAAGCTAGAGCATCTTGACTATATACAAATCCATCCAACCACCCTCTACTCCAAGGAGCCGGGACGACGCTTTTTGATTTCCGAATCCGTCCGGGGCGAGGGCGCCATCCTTCTCAACAAGAACAAGGAGCGCTTTGTCAACGAGCTCCTGCCAAGGGACATTTTGACCAAGAAGGTTCGGGAGCAGATGGAAAAGGACGGCAGCAATTTTGTCTGGCTCTCCATGGAAAAAATTCCAAAAGAGACCATCATCACCCATTTTCCAAATATCTACCAAAGATGTTTAGAGGAGGGTTATGACTGCACCAAAGAGCCAATCCCTGTGGTTCCGGCCCAGCACTATTTCATGGGAGGAATCTGGGTGGACAAGGACAGCAAAAGTTCCATGGACCACCTCTATGCCGTAGGTGAGACCTCCTGCAACGGTGTCCACGGACGCAACCGCTTAGCCAGCAACTCCCTCCTAGAGAGCCTGGTATTTGCCGAGCGGGCCGCCAATCAAATCCAGGATAACTACCAACCACTGGCCAAGGACATCCCCCTTCCCGACACAGACAATTACGAGACTGGGGCCCTGTTCCAGGAGTACAAAAAATTAGTTTTAGACGAAATTCAAAGAGAAAGGGAATTAAACCATGAACGAAATCACAATGAAGCTCAATGCAGATCGATTGATACAGATGGCACTCGAAGAAGACATTACCAGTGAGGATTTATCCACCAACGCTGTTATGCCTGAATACAAAGAGGGCCAGGTTGACCTGATTTGTAAGGAGGATGGTATTATTGCCGGACTCTCTATTTTTGAAAGAGTATTCACCCTCCTCGACCCTAAGACCCAGGTGGAATTTATGTGCAAGGACGGTGACCAGGTGAAAAATGGCCAGCTCATGGCCAGAGTAAGGGGCGACATTCGCGTCCTCCTGTCCGGAGAGAGAACAGCCCTTAACTACCTGCAGAGAATGAGCGGAATCGCCACCTATACCAAGTCTGTATCCAAGCTTTTGGAGGGCTCTTCCATCAAGCTTTTGGACACCAGAAAGACCACACCAAACAACCGAATTTTTGAAAAATATGCCGTTTTGGTAGGGGGCGGAAACAACCACCGCTACAACCTGTCTGACGGTGTTCTCCTGAAGGACAACCACATCGGCGCTGCCGGTGGCGTCAAGGAGGCCATTGAGATGGCCAAGGCCTACGCTCCATTTGTCCGCAAGATTGAAATCGAGGTGGAGAACCTCGACATGGTTCGAGAGGCCATTGAGGCCGGTGCCGACATTATTATGCTGGACAACATGTCTGACGAGGACATGGCAGAGGCAGTAAAAATCATTGATGGCCGCGCTTCCACAGAGTGCTCCGGCAATGTGACCAAGGAAAACATTGCCCGCCTGACCAAACTTGGAATCGACTATGTATCCAGCGGTGCCCTGACCCACTCCGCACCAATTCTGGATATTTCATTGAAAAATTTACACGAGGTTTAAGTATATATCACAGTTTAGGAAAAGGAGGATTTCTATGTCCGGAGAGGAAAGAAGAAATAAAATAATTTCCTGTCTCAGCCAGAGTCAAACGCCTATATCCGGCACGGAACTGGCCCACGAGTTTGGGGTCAGCCGCCAGGTGATTGTTCA
>JAILSA010000132.1 GCA_024697885.1 Eubacterium sp.
ACTGGACAGGTTTGTGAAAAAGGTGGAGACTAAGACAAAGGAATGATGCTTTATGCGTAAGACAATTAAAAATATAATAATTCTGGTCTTGATTTTGAGTCTGTCAAGTCTTGCCATTCTCTTTTACATTTTTCGGCGCTATGACCAGGTGATCAATCAGTACGACCACCTGATTAATACCCAGATGCAGAATCGACAGCACATGACCAAAATCAGTGAAAACATGTACCGCATGCAAAATACTATGCTCAATCATCTGATGGAGGAAAAAAAGGATTTAGACCAGCCGGGAGGAGATTCCTACAAGATTTTGATCGAGCAGATTGAGTTGGAGACCACAGATGAAATCAACAAGTTTGCCAGACTCCAGGATGATCCTGAGGACAAGGAGAGAGTTCACCAGCTAGGCAACCATTTTCAGACAATGGTGAGCCAGTGTCAGGTGGTTTTTTTTCTGGATGAAAAGGAAAAAAATGACATTGGAAAATACTATGTTCAAAATGTAATGAAGGAGCACTTAGAAAAGGCCTCCAGGGTTTTGCAGGACATGGATAAGGAGATTTTTGTGGAGACCAGGGAAGCCAGCATGGAGGTGGAGCGAAGCAATAAGGAAATAAAGGTTGCCAGAAACATTAGTTTTTTCTTATTGATATTTATTATCGCTATCTGCCTTGCTCTGGTGGCCAAAAATGGATTTCGCATTGTCAGCGCCCAGGACGAGGAGGAGAAAAAGCACCAGGCCCATGTCATGCATATGCAAAATCAGGTAATCTACGGTATGGCCAACCTGATTGAGAGCAGGGATGGCACCACGGGCCAGCATGTAAAGCGCACCAGTCGCTATGTGAAAATGATTACAGAGAAGTTGAGGGAAATGGGCTACTACCGAGAGGAAATAGACGACCTCTTTTTGGAAAATATTTACAAGGCAGCCCCTCTTCATGATATAGGAAAAATCCGAGTTTCCGATACTATTTTGCTTAAGCCGGGAAAACTTACACCGGAGGAGTATGACCAGATGAAGCGGCATACCACTGAGGGCGTCCTGGTCTTTGACCAGACTATTGGAGCCATGGAGGATAAGAAATATGTAGAACTTGTTCACGATGTGGTAGGTGGTCACCACGAGAAGTGGGATGGAAGCGGATACCCGGAGGGCAAGAAGGGCGAGGAAATCCCCCTGGCCGCCCGCATTATGGCAGTGGCAGATGTCTTTGACGCCCTGGTGTCCAAGCGCTGTTACAAGGAAGCTTTTTCCGTTGAAGAGGCCTATGACATCATACAAAAGGACAGTGGAAAGCACTTTGACCCCAAGCTGGTAGAGGCTTTTGTGGCCCTTCGACCAGAGGTGGAGGATTACCTAAAGAGGCACCGAGAAGAGGAATGAATTTATTTTGCCTCTACTTGACAGTTTTGGGTTTCTTGCATTATACTTGTTAGAATGAAAAAACTTTTAATTAGGAGGGCAAATATGAGATATAATATTGCAGTGATTCCAGGAGATGGAATAGGCCCAGAAATCGTTACGGAAGCAAAAAAAGTTTTGGATTGTGTGGCGAAAGTTTATGGACATGAATTTGAATATGAAGAGCTCTTAATGGGAGGATGTTCCATTGATGCCTATGGAGAGCCATTGACAGATGAGACCTTAGAACGAGCTCGCAAGAGTGATTCTGTATTGCTAGGAGCCGTCGGTGGACGAGTGGGTGTGGACAGCTGGTATCAGCTTCCACCGGACAAGAGACCAGAGGCGGGACTTTTAAAGATTCGCAAGGGCCTTGGCCTGTATTGCAATCTGAGACCGGCAATTTTGTTTGAGGAACTCAGCGGCGCCTGCCCTTTGAAAAATGAAATTGTAGAGGGAGGTTTTGACTTCGTCTTTGCCAGAGAGCTGACAGGTGGCCTCTATTTTGGAGAGAGATATACCAAGGAAATCGACGGCGTAATGACTGCTGTGGATACCCTCAAATACGATGAGAATGAGATTAGACGCATTGCAAGATCCGCCTTTGATATTGCAATGAAGAGAAATAAAAAGGTTTGCAGTGTAGATAAGGCAAACGTACTTGACTCCTCAAGACTTTGGAGCAAGGTGGTAGAAGAGGTTAGTAAGGACTATCCTGAGGTAGAGCTCAGTCACCTGTTAGTAGACGCCTGTGCCATGGAGATTGTAAGAGATCCAAAGCAGTTCGATGTGATTTTGACAGAGAACATGTTTGGAGATATTCTCTCCGATGAGGCCAGCATGGTGACAGGTTCCCTGGGAATGCTCTCCTCCGCCAGTTTGGGTCAGGGAAGCTTTGGCATGTACGAGCCAAGTCATGGCTCTGCTCCAGATATTGCTGGACAGAACAAGGCCAACCCAATTGCCACCATTCTCTCTGCAGCAATGCTGCTTCGCTACTCCTTCAATTTGCAGAAGGAAGCCGATGCAGTGGAAAATGCTGTAAAGGCGGTTTTGAAGAAGGGACTTCGTACCATTGATATTATGGACGAGGGCAAGACACTTCTTGGAACCAAGGAGATGGGAGATGCCATTGTGGCAGAGATTTAACTCAGTCGGCGCGCAAGACTCGCGAGCAAAGTACGTTTATATTATTGAGAAGATGAAATTCGATGGAATGGAGGAAGATTACTATGAAGAGTGATTCCGTAAAAAAAGGTATGCAAACCGCCCCTCAGCGTTCCCTGTTTAACGCTTTGGGTATGACAAAAGAAGAATTAAATAAGCCATTAGTTGGTATTGTTAGTTCCTATAATGAAATTGTTCCAGGACATATGAACCTGGATAAGATTGTGGAGGCTGTTAAGCTTGGTGTTGCCATGGCTGGCGGTACCCCAATCGTCTTCCCAGCAATCGCTGTGTGCGATGGAATTGCCATGGGACATATCGGCATGAAATATTCCCTGGTAACCAGAGATTTGATCGCTGATTCCACAGAGTGTATGGCTTTAGCTCATGCCTTTGACGCCCTGGTTATGGTGCCAAACTGCGACAAGAATGTACCGGGACTTTTGATGGCGGCAGCCAGAGTGAATGTTCCTACTGTATTTGTCAGCGGTGGTCCAATGCTTGCAGGACATGTCAATGGCAAGAGAACTTCCCTGTCTAGTATGTTTGAGGCAGTGGGAGCCAATGCAGCAGGAAAAATGTCAGATGAAGAAGTTGATAACTATGTAAGTCATGCCTGCCCAACCTGTGGTTCTTGTTCAGGTATGTATACAGCCAACTCCATGAACTGCCTGACTGAGGCAATCGGTATGGGACTTCAGGGCAATGGTACGATCCCGGCAGTTTACTCCGAGCGTATCAAGTTGGCAAAACACGCTGGAATGCAGGTAATGGAAATGTATCGTCAGAACATCCGTCCAAGAGATATTATGACAGAGAAGGCATTTATGAATGCCATGACTGTGGATATGGCTCTGGGATGTTCTACCAATACCATGCTTCACTTGCCAGCAATCGCCCACGAGGCAGGTGTGGATTTGAACCTGGATATCGCCAATGAAATCAGTGCAAAGACACCAAACCTTTGTCACCTGGCACCAGCAGGTCACACCTACATGGAGCAGCTCAATGAGGCCGGTGGAGTTTATGCCGTAATGAATGAGCTCAACAAAAAAGGCCTTTTGAATACAGATTGTATCACAGCAACAGGAAAGACTGTGGGAGAGAACATCGCCCATGTCTACAACAGGGATCCAGAGGTAATTCGTCCAATCGAAAATCCTTACAGCGAGACCGGTGGAATCGCTGTCCTCAAGGGAAATATCGCCCCAGACTCCTGTGTAGTTAAGCGTTCTGCTGTAGTATCAGAGATGATGGTACATGAGGGACCAGCAAGAGTCTTTGACTGTGAGGAAGATGCAATCGCAGCCATCAAGGGTGGCAAGATCGTAGCGGGAGATGTAGTAGTAATCCGTTACGAGGGACCAAAGGGTGGTCCTGGTATGAGAGAGATGCTGAATCCTACCTCTGCAATTGCGGGAATGGGACTGGGTTCGTCCGTAGCTCTGATCACAGACGGACGTTTCTCCGGAGCCTCTAGAGGAGCATCCATCGGACATGTTTCTCCAGAAGCAGCAGTTGGAGGACCAATCGCTTTGATTGAAGAGGGAGATATCATCAAGATCGATATCCCTGCAAATACTATAAATGTAGATGTTCCTGACCAGGTACTGGCTGAGAGAAAGGCAAAATGGCAGCCAAGAGAGCCTAAGGTGACAAGTGGTTATCTGAGAAGATATGCCAGCATGGTTACCAGCGGAAACACAGGAGCGATTCTTAAATAAATAAGTAAGGAAGAGGTGCAAAAAAATGCAATTAAGTGGTTCACAGATCATTATTGAGTGTCTGTTAGAGCAAGGAGTGGATACCGTTTTTGGTTATCCGGGTGGAACGATTTTGAACGTTTACGACGAACTTTACAGATATCAGGATCGAATTCGTCACATCCTGACATCCCATGAGCAGGGAGCTTCCCATGCCGCTGACGGTTACGCCAGAGCGACAGGTAAGGTAGGTGTTTGTATGGCAACAAGTGGTCCTGGAGCGACCAACCTGGTCACAGGTATTGCCACTGCTTATATGGACTCTGTTCCTATGGTAGCTATTACCTGTAACGTGGCAGTTCCAGCTCTAGGTAAGGACTCCTTCCAGGAGGTAGACATTGCTGGTGTGACCATGCCAATTACTAAGCACAGCTTTATTGTAAAAAATATAGAGGATTTGGCCAAGGTAATGAGAAGAGCCTTTGCTATTGCTCAGACAGGTAGACCGGGCCCAGTTCTTGTGGACGTAACAAAGGATGTCACTGCAGCAGTGACAGATTTTGAGCCAAAAACTCCAGATCTCATTCAGCGTCAGGTAGATACCATTGACCAGAATGAAATCGAAGAGGTTATTAAGGCTATTCGCGAGTCCGAGAAGCCAATGATTTTCGTGGGAGGCGGAGCCGTTCTCTCAGGAGCAGAGGCAGAACTTAAGGAATTTGCCAAGAAGGTAGACGCCCCTGTAACAGATTCTCTTATGGGTAAGGGCGCTTTTGACAACGGAGATGACTACTACACAGGTATGTTGGGAATGCATGGAACAAAGGCTTCTAACTTCAGTGTAACAGAGTGTGACCTCCTGCTTGTTTTGGGAGCCAGATTCTCAGACCGTGTAACAGGAAATGCCAGCAAATTTGCTTACAATGCAAAGATTGTTCACATTGATATTGATCCTGCAGAGATCAACAAGAACATTCAGGTAGATTACTCCTTAGTGGGAGACCTAAAATCTGTTCTTGAGATTTTGAACAAAAAATTGGATCAGCAGTATCACAAAAATTGGATCGATAAGGTTATGGCAAGAAAAGAAGCTATGCCAATGACCTATGCTGAGGATGTCTTGACAGGACCATATGTAATGGAGCGCATTGATGCTTTGACAGATGATGATACCATTATTTCCACTGACGTAGGACAGCATCAGATGTGGGCGGCTCAGTATTACAAGTATAGAAGCCCAAGACACCTTTTGACTTCTGGTGGAATGGGAACCATGGGATATGGTTTAGGTGCATCCCTTGGAGCCAAGGTTGGAGTTCCAAATGCCAAGGTCTTCAACATTACCGGTGACGGATGCTTCCGTATGAACATGAATGAGTTGGCTACAGCTAGCCGCTACAACATTCCTGTAATTGATGTATTGTTCAACAACAACGCCTTGGGAATGGTTCGCCAGTGGCAGACCCTTTTCTACGGCAAGAGATATTCCAATACTATTTTGGAAGACAAGGTGGATTATTGTAAGTTGGCGGAATCCCTTGGTTGTAAGGCCATCAAGGTAACCAAGAAGGAAGAGGTAGACGGTGCCATCAAAGAGGCACTCTCTGCTGAGGGGCCAGTTTTCATCGAGGTTGTAATCGATCACGATGACAAGGTATATCCAATGGTAGCTCCTGGTGCTGCAATCGAAGAGTGCTTCGATGAGAAAGACCAGAATAAATAATGTTAATAATTTAAAAGTGAGTTTTGTCAAACTCAACTTAAGGAGGATTTAAAAAAATGGCAAGAGTGTACAACTTTTCAGCGGGTCCGGCCGTATTGCCGGAAGAGGTATTGAAGGAAGCAGCAGATGAGATGTTAGACTACAAGGGAACTGGCATGTCCGTAATGGAAATGAGCCACCGTTCCGCAGCCTATGACACCATCATCAAAGAGGCTGAGCAGGATCTTCGTGATTTGATGAATATTCCTGACAACTACAAGGTACTGTTCCTTCAGGGCGGAGCTTCCCAGCAGTTTGCTATGGTTCCAATGAACTTCAAGAAAAATGGTGTAGCTGACTACATCGTAACAGGTCAGTGGGCTAAAAAAGCATTCCAGGAAGCACAGAAATATGTAAAGGCAAACAAGGTAGCAACATCTGAGGACGAGACTTTCTCCTACATTCCAGATTGTTCTGATTTGCCAATCGATGACGATGCTGATTATGTATACATTTGTGAAAATAATACAATTTATGGAACAAAGTATAAGACTTTGCCAAATACCAAGGGTAAGCCATTGGTTTCTGACATTTCTTCTTGTTTCTTGTCAGAGCCAGTAGACGTAACAAAATATGCTATGCTCTACGGTGGAGTACAGAAAAACGTGGGACCAGCTGGTGTAGTAATCGCTATCATCCGCGAGGATATGATTCCTGAGTCCGTAGATGAGTCTGTACCAACAATGCTTCAGTACAAGACACAGGCAGACGCTGATTCCCTTTACAACACACCTCCATGCTACGGAATTTATATCTGTGGTAAGGTATTTAAGTGGTTGAAGAAAATGGGCGGTTTGGAAGAGATGAAGAAGAGAAATGAAGAGAAGGCTAAGATTCTCTATGATTTCCTTGATTCCTCTAAATTGTTCAAGGGTACAGTTCGCAAAGAGGACCGCTCCCTTATGAATGTTCCATTTGTAACAGGTGACAAGGACTTAGATGCTAAGTTTGTTGCAGAGGCAACTAAGGCAGGTCTTGTAAACCTTAAGGGACACCGTACTGTTGGTGGTATGCGTGCCAGCATCTACAATGCTATGCCAAAGGCTGGTGTAGAGGCATTGGTTGACTTTATGAAGAAATTTGAAGCAGAGAATGCATAAGGAGATATAAAATGAGTATTAAAGTAAATTGTCTTAATCCAATTGCCGCTTGCGGATTGGATATGTTGGATGATCGTTATGAAATCGTAGATAGCGCAAATGACGCAGAAGCTATTTTGGTTCGCAGTGCTGTAATGCATGACATGGACCTGCCAGACAGCCTTTTGGCAGTGGCAAGAGCTGGTGCCGGAGTAAATAACATTCCTCTGGACAAGTGCGCTGACAAGGGTATTGTTGTATTTAACACACCAGGCGCCAATGCCAATGGTGTAAAAGAGTTGGTAATCGCATCTATGCTTTTGTCTGCCCGTGATATCGTAGGTGGTATCCAGTGGTGTCGTGACAACAAGGATGATGAGAATATTGCCAAATCCGGTGAGAAAGCTAAGAAAGCTTATGCTGGAACTGAGATCAAGGGCAAAAAGCTGGGAATCATCGGTTTGGGAGCAATCGGTGTATTGGTAGCCAATGCGGCAAACCGTTTGGGCATGGATGTATATGGATGCGATCCATTTTTGTCTGTAGAGAACGCTTTGAACATGTCTAGAGACGTGACTATGGTTAAGTCCAATGAGGAGCTCTTTGAGATCTGTGACTATATTACAGTTCACGTTCCACTTTTGGATTCCACCAAGGGAATGTTTAACAAGGCTGCCTTTGACAAGATGAAAGACGGCGTTGTAATCCTTAACTTCTCCCGTGATACTTTGGTAAATGAGGAGGATATGAAGGCTGCATTGGCATCTGGCAAGGTAGCAAAATACTTCGTAGACTTCCCAAATCCAAACACAGTAAACATGGAGAATACTGTAGTAACTCCACACCTTGGAGCTTCTACTCAGGAGTCTGAGGACAACTGTGCAAAGATGGCTG
>JAILSA010000151.1 GCA_024697885.1 Eubacterium sp.
GAGTTTGAGGAGTCGCCGGACACCAAGGTTCACATGCTCTATGAGCCAAGGGGAGCTCAGATTGAAGCCCTGTGTGCCCTGGAAAATGCCAGGGATGAAGGGGCGACTAAGGGACTTGTTCAGGCGGCCACCGGTGTGGGCAAAACCTACCTGGCGGCCTTTGATTCCAAGGACTACAAGAGAGTGCTTTTTGTGGCCCATCGGGAGGAGATTTTGAAGCAGGCGGCCCAGTCCTTTTACAATGTTCGCAACTCGGAGGATTATGGATTTTTCAATGGCGCCACAAAAGATACCAACAAGTCGGTGATTTTTGCCTCGGTGGCAAGTCTGGGGCGGGAGGAGTATTTGACTCAGGAATATTTTGCCCCGGATTATTTTGACTATCTTGTAATCGACGAATTTCACCACGCGGTAAACAAGCAATACAAGAGAATTGTGGACTACTTTAAGCCCAAGTTTATGTTGGGGCTGACGGCCACTCCGGAGAGAATGGACGGCAGAAGTATTTACGAGATCTGCGACTACAATGTTCCCTATGAGATTTCTCTCAAGGACGCCATTAACAGGGGAGCCCTGGTGCCTTTTCACTACTATGGCATTTACGACAATGTGGTGGATTATTCTCTCATTCGTCAGGTAGGCGGAAAATACGACGAGGGAGAACTCACCAAATCCTACGCGGGAAACGCCCGCCGCCACGATTTGATTTTCAAAAATTACAAGAAATATGGCTCGGAAAAAGCCTTGGGATTTTGTTGCTCTAGGGCCCATGCGGAGGAAATGGCCAGAGAGTTTTCCGAGAGGGGTATTCCGGCGGCAGCAGTTTACAGTGACGGCCAAGGGGCATATGCCGAGGACCGAAGCCTTGCTATTCAGAAGCTGCAGGCAGGACAAATCAAGGTGATATTTTCCGTGGATATGTTTAACGAGGGCGTGGATATTAAAGAGCTGGACATGGTTATGTTTTTGCGCCCGACAGAGTCGCCCATTGTTTTTCTTCAGCAGTTGGGACGAGGTCTCAGAAAGGCCAAAAATAAAAACTACCTCAATGTCCTGGACTTCATTGGAAATTATCAAAAGGCCGGCAAGACTTTTATGTACCTGACGGGCCAATCCGGTTCCGGGGCAGGTGGAAGCAGGCAAAAGGCTATGGAAGATTTGCCGGATGATTGTCTGGTGGATTATGATTTTCGATTGATTGACCTGTTTGAGGAAATGGACCGCCGCCAGGCAAGGCTAGACGATTTGATCCTTGGGGAGTACGAGAGGGTCAAGGCGGACCTTGGTCACCGGCCAAGCAGGCTAGACCTTTTTACCTTTATGGAAGATGAAATCTATCAGAGGGTGATTAATAACTCTGGGAAAAATATTTTCAAGCATTACCTGAGTTTTTTGGAAGAGCAGGGAGAACTCACCCTGCCAGAACAGAAATTCTGCAGGGGAATCGGCAGAGACTTTATAGATTTGGTGGAAAATACCAGCATGAGCAAGGTTTACAAGATGCCTGTATTATCGGCGTTCTACAACTGTGGAAAGTGTCGTTTTCAGGTGGGAGAAGAGGAACTTTTGGCCAGCTGGAAGGAATTTTTTGCCACAGGACAAAACTGGAGGGATCTGCCACAGATTTCCTCTTATCAGGAATACAAGAATATGTCGGACCGAGACCATATAAGCAATATTTACCGGAATCCGGTGAGGTTTTTGGTCCAGTCGGGTCAGGGCTTTTTTGTACTTGGAGACGACAGGACCCTGCGCCTAAAAGAGGAGCTAAGGGACCTTATAGATGACCCGATCTTCTCTGCCCAGTTCGGGGATGTAATTGACTACAGAACAATGGATTACTACAGTCGTAGAATGGCGAAAAATCGCCAAGGATAAAGGGAGGAGCAAACACATGGATAAGACAGAATACACCCTGGATTACTACAATCAGCGGGCCCTGGAGTTCGTACAGGGAACTTTGGAGGTGGATTTTTCCAACCTGCAAAATCAGTTTATGGACTTGCTGCCGGCCGGTGGTAGAATCTTAGATCTTGGCTGCGGTTCAGGAAGAGATTCCAAGGCTTTTATAGATAGAGGCTTTCAGGTGATAGCGGTGGATGGGTCCGAGGCACTCTGCCAGATGGCTGAGGCCTACATTGGTCAGAAAGTGATTTGCTCTAGATTTCAGGATTTGCAAGTAGAGGAGAGTCTAGACGGCATTTGGGCCTGCGCCTCTCTCTTGCACCTCAACCGCCAAGAAGTGGTGGAGGTCTTGAATAAGCTGACGAAGAATCTAAAGAAGGGAGGAATCGTCTATGCCTCCTTTAAGTACGGCGACTTTGAGGGAGAGCGAAGAGGACGATTTTTTATGGACATGACGGAAGACTCCTTTGGAGAAATCCTAGAAGAGGTGGAAGGGTTAAAAATTCTCAAGCAGATGATAACTAGAGATGTGAGACCGGACAGAGAAGAAGTTTGGCTAAACTTATTTTTAGAAATAGAGTAAAAACCCCCGATATAACTTTAATTCTACCTGTCAATGTGATAAAATTAATGTTAGAATTATGATTTTTTCAGGGCGTTGACAGACATTCTAGGAAACGATAAATGAAGCTGGGGGATTAACAGGTAAAGCTTATTTAGGGGGTATGTAATATGGGCAAGTTTGAGATGATTCCGGAGGCGAGAAAATCTTTTTTAGATTCCCTGTTTGAGGCTTTTTCCATAATAGGGGATGATACCTATGTCTATCTTTGTGATATGCAATATGACTATTCTAGATGGTCAAAGGTATTGGTAGAATTATTTGGCTTGCCGGGAGAGTACATGTATGGAGCTGGGGACATATGGGAGGAGCACATCCACCCTGAGGACCGGGAGGTTTTTCACGAGGGGATTGAGAATATCTTTGCGGGAAAATCCAGTGGCCACGATATGCAGTATCGGGCCAGGCGAAAGGACGGGGGCTACGATGTTTGCACCTGTAGGGGAATTGTTATAAAAGACGAGTCTGGCAAGGCCCAATACTTTGGCGGCGCCATCAGAAATCACAGCCGTCAAAGTCATGTGGACAAATTGACGGGGCTTAGAAATCAATATGGCTTTTTTCTGGATGTCCAGAGCCATATTAATAATCAAAAGGTAATGCGAGCCTGTGTTGTGGGAATTAGTGGGCTCACGGAGATCAACGAAATATATGGATACGAAGTGGGCAATGCTATTTTGCAGAAATTTGGCCGCTATCTCATGGACCACGTGGGAGCTCGCGGAGGCACATATCGTATGGATGGGGCCAAGTTTGCAGTGATTACGGAGAGCCTGTCCTATGAGGATTTAGAAAATGCTTATGAAGAAGTAAGGGCTCACTTCAGAGAGGGAGTAAAAAAGGAGACCCTGAACATACCTATTGAGCTCAATGCGGGAACTCTGGCTGTGGAAAATTTTACCACGGATGACCAGACGGTCTATGCCTGCCTGAATTTTGCCTATGAGGATTCCAAGAGAAACAAGCACGGGGACTTGGTGGAGTTCTACAACGAGATCAATAAGGACAGCAGAAAACATGTGGAAAAACTTCATGACATAAGAAATTCCATAAACAATGATTTTGAGGGATTCTATATTCTCTATCAGCCGGTGGTGGATGCCAAGACGGAGAAACTAGTTGGGGCGGAGGCCCTCCTGCGCTGGAAGAGCGAGAGGTATGGCATGGTTCCCCCAGATGGCTTTATTCCTTTTTTGGAAAATGACCCCATCTTTCCGATTTTAGGCAAGTGGATTTTGAAACAGGCCATGACCGATGCCAAGAGGGTGCAAGAGATTATGCCAGAATTTGTAATCAACATAAATCTCTCCTACGCCCAGGTGGAGAGGAGCGATTTTGTGGATACGGTTTGGATGATTGTGGACCAGGTGGGATTTGAACCGGACAAACTTTGTCTGGAACTTACCGAGCGCTGTCGACTTTTGAATGTTGACCTCTTAAGAAATGTAATGACTGCTCTTCGGGCAGGGGGAATCAGATTTGCCCTGGACGATTTTGGCACAGGATTTTCCTCTGTGGGCCTGCTCAAGGAACTGCCTTTTGACACCATCAAAATCGACCGTGGCTTTGTGCAGAAAATAGAAGAAGATGAACAAGAGAAAAAACTGGTCAACAATTTTACCCAGACAGCGGGGATTTTTGAAACCAGTGTTTGCGTCGAGGGAATTGAAACAGTGGGTATGCGAGACATATTAAAAAAATACAGCATACACAGTTTTCAGGGCTACTACTACTCAAGACCGATTGAAATCGAGGAACTGTTGGGGGCGCTCAATTCAGAGAGCGGAGCCCTGTGCTTTCACAGAGATTAAGTAAAGGAGATTTGTATGAAAGTGGTAATTGTTGGCGGCGTGGCAGGAGGGGCCACAGCGGCAGCCAGAATCCGTCGCTTAGATGAGACGGCAGAGATTGTAATTTTAGAAAAATCAGGATATATTTCCTATGCCAATTGTGGCTTGCCTTATTACATTGGTGATGTGATCAAAGAGGCGGAGAATTTGACGATTCAGACACCAGACAAGTTCTGGTCTAGATTCCGAATTCGGGTAGAGGTAAACCACGAGGTGACAGATATAGACCCAGAAAAAAAGACCCTAAGGGTCAAGGATTTGAAGGGCCAAAGGGAATATGAGGAAAGCTATGATAAGCTTATTTTATCACCGGGAGCCAAACCTTTAAGACCTGATTTTCCGGGAGGAGACAGTGAAAAAATCTTTAGCCTAAGGACGGTGGAGGACACCTTAAACATCCACCGTTTTATTGAGGAAAACAAGTCCCAGAGCGCAGTGATTGTAGGCGGCGGATATATTGGAATCGAGGTGGCAGAAAACCTGAGGGAAAAGGGGCTTGATGTCACCATCATTCAGAAGCCAAACCAGCTCATGAATACCATTGATTACGACATGGCATCCTTTGTTCACAAGGAAGTGAGAAGCCATGGAGTCAACTTAAAGTTAAATAGTAATGTCACAGGATTTGCCGAGGAGGGAGATCAAATCCTAACTCTTCTTGAGGGAGAGTGTGGTCAGGAGAAAATTAGCTCCGACCTTGTTTTGTTATCCATCGGTGTTCAGCCGGAAAATGAACTGGCAAAAAAAGCGGGATTAGATCTGGGCCTTAAGGGAAGCATTCTTGTAAATGACAAGATGGAGACCTCTAAGCCGGACATTTACGCAGTGGGAGATGCCATTCAGGTCAAGCATTTTGTGACAGAGGAGGATGCCCACATTGCCCTGGCGGGACCGGCCAACAAGCAGGGACGAATTGTGGCTGACAATGTTTGTGGGGGCCACAGCCACTATCAGGGTTCCATGGGAACTTCTATTATCAAAATTTTTGATTTGACGGTGGCGGCCACAGGACTGACGGAGCGAGGGGCCAAGGCTGCAGGCCTAGACTATGAACCTGTATTTTTGTTTCCACTTTCCCATGCGGAATATTTTCCGGGGGCAAGGGCCATGGCAATGAAAATAATATATGAGAAAAAGACCATGCGAATCCTGGGCGGTCAGATTTTGGGAGCCCAGGGCGTGGACAAGAGATTAGATGTTTTGGCTGTTGCCATCCATGCCGGGGTGAAGGCGGACAAATTGAAGGATTTAGACCTGGCCTATGCCCCACCTTTTTCCTCTGCCAAGGACCCTATAAATATGGCGGGCTTTATTGTAGAAAATATTGAGAAGGGACTGGTTCAGCACTACTATTGGCATCAGGTGGAGGAACTTAAGACCAGGGAAAATGTCACCCTCTTAGATGTGCGAATGAAAGATGAATATGACCACGAGCCTATGGAGGGATATATCAATATTCCTTTGGATGATTTGAGAGACCGCATAGGTGAGTTAGATCCTAAGAAGCCTCTTTATGTCACGTGCCAAAGTGGCCTGAGAGGATATGTGGCCAGTCGAATTTTGAGTCAAAAAGGATTTGAGGTCTACAACCTGACAGGGGGCTACATGCTCTATGCAAGTCTTATGAGAGAGAAGAAAATCAACCTGCAAACCCACCCATGTGGAAAGGAGATTTTTTCGTGATAGGAAATTAAGATAAGAGCTGGAGAACCCGGCTTGGTGCCTGGTTGGCCTGGGTCAGCATGGCCTGGGCCGCCTGCTCTGTAATGGTGTGCTTAGACAGGTTCACCATCTCGTCTGCCATATTCACATCTCGGATTTTTGATTCCGAGGACTGAAGATTTTCCGCGGAGTTGTCCGCGTTTTTTATTGCATAGGAAAAGGCATTTTCGTAGGCGCCAAACTGGGACCGCTCCTGGGTGACAATCTCTAGGGCGGTATCAATGGCCTCGAAGCTGTCATCGCAGGCCTCGGAGGTAGTCAGTTCTAGTTCGTCCATTCCCAGCTGATACAGGTCAAGATAGCGGTAGACGATATTGGTGGACTGTTCGGTGTTGGCACCAGATTGGATTTTGACCTCCATGCTACCGTTGGCAGTGTAGACGGGAACCTCTACTTCTCCGGCAGAGGAATTTCTATAAATGCTTACATAACTTTCATAGGTGCTTCCTCCGTCCGAATCGTTTGGAGAGGAGTAGACATCGGCACCTGCAATTTTTTTCAATCTACTTAAAATTGTATCCAGGGTATCTGTGGCGGAAACATCTATGTTCATGTTCATGCTTCCCACATTGTTTCCGGAATAAGAACCGTTGGAGTAGGAATTACTCGAAGTCAGGTCAAAGGAAACGTAAATGCTTCCGCCGGAGTCCGAGTCGTCCACAAGGTTGTGGGCCGAGGAGGTGAGAGCGGTTACCACACCACCGAGACTTCCATTACTGCTTCCTCCGCTGTAGGAGATGCCGCTTTTGTAGGTCTTTTTTTCGTTGTACTGCCACCAGATATTCTCTGTGGAATCCCGGCGGTCGCCAGAAGAATAGGACACATAGGTTGAGTTGGCCTTGACAGTTCCAATTCCCTCCATATCAAAGGTGAATTCCCAGTTTCCCGATTTTGAATCGTAGTCGGGAGAGCTGGTAAGGGAGTTGGTATCTGTGGTGTGGGGCTCCAAAAAAGAAGTGTCACTTGCTTCTAAATCTCGGTTTGAGGCAATAATGGCATCGTAGTTTAAATATATGGAAGTAGATAGGCCACTGATGGTGTTTCCCGCGGAATCATAAAACTGTACTGTATTTGAGGTCTGAGGTGAGGAGGAAATGCTCACGCTGTTAAGAGCTGATTTAATTTGGTCAAAACTGGCCAACTCGTGGGGGGTGTATCTAAAGGAAAAGTCAATACCTGTCAGCTCTGGGTGGGCAGAGGTATCCAAATAAGATGCCAAATCAAAGGAAATGCCAGACTCCGGTGTTTCCGGCCAGGCAATGGTGCTGGTCTCGTAGCTGGCCCCGCTGTAGGCTGTCCAACTCACCTTGATGCCATTGTCGTCAGCGGAAAAATTAAAGTTCCCTCTTGGAATGGCATTTTTATTTTGGTTGGTCAGGGTAATGTGCTCGCTGGCATAGTAGTGGATGGCAGGTTTAGTAGTCGTGCCCACTTGGACGATTTCTACCTGGTCTGGGTCCCAAATTTTCTTGGTGTTAAATTCTGTATCCGTAAAAACTCGGCTCAGCTCATTTTTTCAGAAATAGTCAGACCGGCAGCGTCATCTGCCGCCCGGTTGAGCCGGTAGCCGGAACTCAATTTTTCCATGGATTTATTTTTAGAACGGTTGTTTCTACCCAATATGAGGGCAGAATTCTCCGCCAAAAGATTGTGAGAAATAATCATAGAAAACTCCCCTTTTACCCCAATACGCTTTGTCAATAATACTTATCTTGTATATCGGTTAAAATATCTATAAACTTAATGTGAAAAAAGTGAATTTTGATTGCAAGTAATTTGCCAAAAGAATATAAGATTTGTTATAATACTAGTATAGATTTTGTGCTTGAAAATAAGTATGTATTTTAGAGGTGAGGTGGTAAACTTGCGGAATCAAAGTCATAAAATAATAGGAATGACCATTATTACCTTGTTAGGGGTGATTTTACTAGTTGTTACCAATATTTTGGGAGCCTACGAGATGAATCGCAGTCCCTTTGTTCAGCTGGGGGGGATTAATCTGCCCGTCAGCAGTATTAATGGAAGTATTCAGGCCCTGTGGTTTCTTCTTGGAGTGGCTCTTATTATTATGGACTACAAAAAGGGTGCCTATATTGCCTATATAATCGAGGTCTTGTCTCTTCTTGGGTGTTTGAGGTCTATAATTATTGGACAAAATCTAACTACCCTGCCAGGAGTTTTCAACGGCCTTTTGCAGCTCTTTGCCCTCTGGTTTATTTCCAGACAGTTGGCCAAGGAAGAGAAAAAGAGGATAATTGATCAGGTTACAGGACTCAGGAACCGATTAGGTTTTGAAGATGCCATTCGAGAGGAACTGAGAAGGAAAAACACAGTCTATCTTCTTTACATCCATCTGAATGGGTTTTCTGACATCAATACGGGGTTGGGAAGAAGCTACGGCGACGAATTAATGAAAATTGTGGCCGAGAGAATCAAAAAAATCTTGGGGAATTCGGGAGCTGTTTATTCCATCGGCGGAGCAGAGTATGCAGTCTTACTCTGGGATTATTACACCCATATGGAAATGGCACAAAAAATCGTTCAGAGCGTGGAAAAAAGAATTGAATTAGAGCGCAAGGGCCGTGTGGTGGGCTGCTATGTTAATGCCAACATCGGCATCTCCAACAACTTAGATGGAGACTACAGCGTGTCCAATTTGATGAACAAGGCGGATGTGGCCATGACCTTTGTCAACCTTCACGATTCCAAGGAACAGATTGTGGAGTACAACGATTTCATTAAGGATACGGTGGACCGCAGACGCAAGGTGGAGGGCATGGTGAAGGAAAGCTTGAAGCAGGATTATTTTTCCCTGGTTTACCAGCCCCAGTACATGATTGGAGAGAAGAAACTCAGGGGATTTGAGTGCCTCCTTCGTATGGAACTTCCAGATGGAACTTCTGTTGGACCGGCGGAATTTATCCCTATTGCAGAGGCCTCCAACCTGATTATGGATGTGGACAACTATGTGCTAGAGAGGGCTATGGCAGAGTTTAGATCCACCTGTCTTGCCACGGAAAAGGAGCTGACCCTGTCCATCAATGTATCAGCTAGGAGCTTTAACTCGGCTGATTTTCCAGATCTTCTCTTTGAAATTGTGGAGGAAAATGATTTCCCTCCAGAATGTTTGGAAATCGAGATTACAGAGTACTTTTTGGCCGCTTCCATGGAACGAACTGTCCACAATATTAAGCGCCTGAAAGACAAGGGCATTATGATTGCTCTGGATGATTTTGGCACGGGTTACACCTCCTTGGCAGAGCTTATGCACCTGCCGGTGGACCTCTTGAAAATCGACAAGAGCTTGGTGGATGAGATTGACTCGAACCAGATCAACAAGGATTTTGTCCAGACCGTAATCTATCTTGGCCACTTAATGGGCTGCAAGGTGATTACAGAGGGTGTGGAAAAGGAAAACCAGCTGGCAATCGTCAAGGAACTTGGTTGCGATATGGTTCAGGGATTTGTATGGGGAAGACCACTTCCTAAGGATAACGCCCTGGATTTGGCACTGAAAAAGTTACTGGCCTAGACCAGATAACAATATAAAAGGGAGGTAGAATATGAAGTATTTTGTTTGTGAAACATGTGGAAACATTGTAGAGAAGGTGAAGGAGTCAGGAGTGCCAATTATGTGTTGCGGCAAGCCTATGACGGAACTGGTTCCAGGAACCTCAGATGGAGCGGCGGAGAAGCATGTACCTGTTTTTGAAATTCAGGGAAGCAAGGTGGTTGTTGCCGTTGGTTCCGTGGACCATCCTATGATGGAGGAGCACTTCATTGAGTGGATTGCCCTAGAGACCGCCAAGGGAATCCAGAGAAAGACCCTGAGCCCAGGGGAAAAACCTTGTGCAGAATTTGCTCTGACAGAGGATGACAGCTTTAAGGCTGCATATGCGTATTGCAATCTTCATGGCCTTTGGAAGGCAGAGTAAATAGAAACAAAAAGCAGGGGAAGGGCTATGGTTCATAGCCCTTCTTGTTTCAAAAAAATAAAGTTAAGAGGGGGGTGAGAAGCATGACGATCCTTTTTATTATTTTGGGAGCCATCCTCATGGCGGTCAATATTGTAAGGTACCTGAAATTTATTAAGACGACCCAGGATGTTATTTCCTCCGGAAGTAGGAGAGACCGGATTTGGACCTACTTGGCCCTGGTCCTTCTTCTCTTTTTCCTACTGGGATACCTCTTTATTGCATTTTTTTCCCAGCCGGATTTCATTATGTCCATGGTTCTCTTCTGGGGCAGTGTGTTTGTGGCCATTGTCCTGACCCTGATTTTTAACCTCTTAGATACAGCCAAGACCAGAAGTATTGATATTGCCGAGGTTCTCATTGGCGTGATTGATGCCAGAGACCCCAACTTAAAGGGACACAGCAGGCAGGTGCAGGAGGTCACTATGATGCTCTTTGATGCCATGCCAAATGCTATGAAAAAGGATATTAATGCCGTCAGCCTCCAGTACGCCTCCCTCATGCACGATGTGGGCAAACTGGGGATTCCTGAGGCTATTTTAAATAAACCGGCCAAGCTGACACCAGAGGAGTGGGTAATTATGAAAAAACATCCCAAACTAGGTGTGGAGCTTTTAAAGAGCCTAAACAGTTTTGACGAGATTTCCGATTGGATTCTTTACCATCACGAGCGCATGGATGGCAAGGGATATTACGGACTCTCGGAGGAGGAAATTCCTTTTCCTTCCAAAATTATTTCCGTGGCGGATACCTATTCGGCCATTACCATGCGCAGGTCTTACAAGGAGGCCAGGTCTCACGAGACCGCCATTGAAATTATTAAGGATGTGGCGGGCAGTCAGTTAGACGCCCAGGTGGTGGAGGTTTTGTTGTCCCTGCCACAAGAGGCCTTGATGGAGACTATACCAGAATTTGATTCATAAGGAGAAAAACATGAGACAAAAGACATTACAGGAGATTTTAGAGGACCCAAGAATCGCAGATATTGCTGTGGATGCCATTAGTAAGTGGGACCTGTCTCAGGAGGAATTTTACCCTTGGACCCTGGAGGAGTTGGACCAAAAAATGGGATGGTGCAATCTGGAGAGAGGTTTTACAAGACTCTTTGAGGTGGCAGAGCGTCCCGGCTTTTACCAGAGACTTTACACAGAAGGGGAGTGCCAAGGAGCGCCAGAAAAAGAGGGGAGAAATATTGTATTTTTTCCATCCGATGACCCGTCAGCAGATGAGAGGCCCTATATTATTATGACTCCCGGCGGGGCCTTTGTGAATATTTGGAGCCTGACAGAGGGCTGGCCTACGGCCCAGCGCTTTAACGAGAGGGGCTATCATGTTTTTCTTCTGACCTACCAGTTGGGAATTCAGGGGGTGGCAGTAAAAGCCATGGAGGACATGGCCAGGGCCATTGAACTCATTCGAGAGAAGAGAGATATTTACCACCTAAACCCAGACCACTATATTACCTGTGGATTTTCGGCGGGAGGATACATTTCCTGCCTTTGGAATACGGACAAGGGCTACAGGGCTTACGGTCTGCCAAAGCCATGTGCCTGCCTTCCAATCTACCCGGTTACCTCCTTTTGTATTCTCAGGGACAACGAGGACAAGGAGGGTGACATTCCAAAGGAAGAGTTATCTATGTCTGGTCTCGGCTGCACGGTAGAGGAGGCCTGCCATTCCACTTTTGAGATTCCAGACCATGTGGAGGGCTTTCCGCCTACGGCTATTTTTGTTGCCAGTCAGGACGAACTGGTGGACCCAGATCACTCCAGACACCTGGCCAAGGCCTTAGAGGAGGCGGGGATTCCTTGTCGCCTTGAAGTGGGACCAAGTGGCGGTCACGGCTTTGCCGACGGCACAGGCATGTGTATGGAGGGATGGACGGACCGGGCTATTTCCTGGATAGAGAACTTGCAGGAGGAAAAGGCAAATGATTAGACTTGCATGTGAAAAAGATATAGACCGAATTTTGGAACTTCTGAGTCAGGTCTTGGAGATTCATGCCCAGGCCAGACCAGACATTTTTGTCTCTGGAACCACCAAGTATGGCAGGGAGGAATTAGGGGAAATGCTAAAGGATTCCGCCAGCCCTATCTATGTGGCAGTGGACCAGGAGGACAGGGTTTTGGGCTACGCTTTTTGCCAGATCAAGAAGCAGCCTGCGTCAGACAACCTGGTTCCTTTTTCCTATATGTATATTGACGACCTCTGTGTGGACTCCGCCTGTCGGGGCCAGCACCTGGGGCAAAAACTTTTTGAATATGTAAAGGAAGAGGCTGTGAAAATCGGCTGCTACGAGGTCTGCTTAAATGTCTGGACAGGCAATGAGGGGGCCGAAGCTTTTTACGAAAAAATGGGAATGAAGACCAAGAAAAGAGAGATGGAATTTGTTCTTCATGCCCATAGAGATTGAGGGGAAAAGTTATGGATCAAAGGAAAAAAACAAAGAAGAAAAAACGGGATGAACAGATTATAAAAACCAGTGTAATTGGTATTTTGGCCAATATTGTCTTGGCTATATTTAAGGCTGTGGTGGGACTTATGACCCACTCCATCGCCATTGTGCTGGATGCGGTAAACAATATTTCAGACGCCGCATCTTCTATTATTACCATTGTGGGTACCAAGCTGGCAGCCAAGCCTGCGGACAAGAAGCACCCCTTTGGTCACGGCCGGGTGGAATACCTGAGCGCCATGGTGATTGCGGTCATCGTCCTCTATGCAGGTCTGACCTCCCTGACGGAATCCATTCAAAAGATTATGAAGCCTGTGACACCGGACTACAATACACCAGCCCTGGTGATTGTGGCAGTGGGTGTTGTGGTAAAAATCATTCTGGGAATTTATGTCAAGGGAGTGGGAGAGAGAGTTCACTCGGATTCCCTGGTAAACTCCGGCAAGGACGCCAGCCTGGATTCTATTATCTCCGCCTCCACCCTGGTGGCAGCAGTGATTTTTATTTACGGAGGCGTGTCTCTAGAGGCCTGGCTGGGTGCCATCATTTCCCTGATTATTATTAAGTCCGGTGTGGATATGTTAAAGGAGACCATCTCAAGAATTCTTGGAGAGAGGGCTGAGCTGGAATTGGCCAATGCCATCAAGAGGACAGTTTGCTCTTT
>JAILSA010000183.1 GCA_024697885.1 Eubacterium sp.
TCCCTCTCCCGCAAATTCCATGGCCTTGTAGTTGGCTCCGTTGGCGGAAATTTTTCCAATAATTGTGAGAATCAAATCTCTGGCATATACGCCCTCAGGCAACTTGCCTGTCAGGTTAAAACGGATGGTCTCCGGCACCAAAAGCCAGGATGTTCCCGTCACCATAGCGTAGAGATAGTCGGTACAGCCAACGCCTGTTCCAAAAGCACCCAGAGCTCCATAAGCACAGGTATGGGAGTCCGCGCCAAAAATAAGTTCTCCCGGGCGAACATGGTTTTCCATCATAACCTGGTGGCACACTCCCTCTCCCTCGTAGAAAGTAATGCCGTGTTCCCTGGCAAACTCTCTCATCTTCTTGTGAGAAGCCGCTGTTTTTGGGCTGTCGGCTGGAATGTTGTGGTCCACAATCCAAACCAGCTTGTCCACATCGGCAATGCGGGGATTTTTTAATTTATTGTACATATCAATGGTCAAATGGGTGGTTCCGTCATTACTCATCAAACGGTCCAAGGTAACAGTCTCAATGTCTCCTGCCTTGGTGGCTGGCACACCTGCTGCCGCCGCAATAATTTTTTCTGCCATTGTCATTCCCATGATTTAGTCCTCCTTATCCAGTGATGCAATCAGGCCGCCCTGGTCCAAAATAGCCTGCATCTGGGCAGGCAGCTTGGTGCAGGCATAAACCTGTCCATTGGCCCTAATCTGACCCTTCTCCAAGTCCATCTCCATCTGGTCTCCGTCAGCTACCACATCATAGAGTTCCTTGCTGACAATCACCGGCATACCGATGTTAATGGAGTTGCGGTAAAAAATGCGGGCAAAGGATTTGGCCACAATAGCCTTTACTCCTAAGGCCTTCAAAACCGCTGGGGCCTGCTCTCTGGATGAGCCGCATCCAAAGTTCTCGTCTGCTACCACAAAATCTCCCGGCTTTACCTGAGCGGCAAATTCTGTGTTGAGAGACTCAAAGGCGTGTGCCTTCATCTCGTCCACAGTGGGAAACAAGAGGTACTGAGACGCAATAATCTGGTCCGTATCTACATCTTTATCAAAGCGAAAAATTTTACCCATGATCATCCTCCTGGTCTATTTAAATCTTGATAGAAATTTTTTTCAATAGTAATAATATAACACATATGGGAAAAATGTGCAGACAAAATTCCCCCTGGCAAAAAAGTGCTCCACATCTCTGTCAGATATGGAGCCCTTGAATTAACTATTTAACTCAGTCGGAGAAACCCCCCACCTCTAAGCGTTAGCGTAGGTGGGGGTTATGACAAACTATACTTAGTCGGGGTACAAGCTCCGACTGAGTTAAACGCTCCGCGAGGATGCGCACGGATTCGGACAGGAATTTGTCTGCTGAAGCAGACCCGAATCCGGCGCGCAAGACTCGCGAGCGAGTCTTGACAAAATTAAAATTACTTTTTATTTTCTTCTACATTCTGCTTCATCATAGCTCTTACCTTCATGGAAAGTCCGAAGAGGTTAATGAATCCGCTTGCATCCTTGTGGTCATAGAGATCACCTGTGGTGAAGGAAGCAAGGCTCTCAGAATAAAGGGTATATGGGGATGTTGTTCCCTGCTTAATGATGTTACCCTTGTAGAGTTTCATTTTTACCTTACCTGTTACAGTCTCCTGTGTGGACTCTACGAAAGCGGAAAGGGCCTCGCGAAGTGGGCAGAACCATTTTCCTTCGTATACCAGGTCGGAGAACTTGTCAGCAACCAGCTTCTTGTAAGCCATGGTGTCGCGGTCCAGGCAAATCTCCTCCAACTGTGTGTGGGCCTCCATGAGGATGGTTCCACCTGGAGTCTCATAAACACCGCGGGACTTCATTCCTACTACACGGTTCTCTACAATATCAATAATACCGATACCGTGCTTGCCGCCTAAGCGGTTGAGCTCACGGATAATATCGGAAGTCTTCATGCGCTTGCCGTTCAGGGCAACTGGCATACCCTTCTCAAAATCAAGTTCAATGTCCTCTGCCTCGTCTGGAGCATTCTGTGGGCTCACAGACAATACCAAAAGGTCATCATAGTTTGGTGCACAGGATGGGTCCTCAAGCTCCAATCCCTCATGGCTGATGTGCCAGATGTTGCGGTCACGGCTGTAGGAATGGCTGGCATCAAATGGAAGGTCAATACCATGGGATCTACAGAATTCGATTTCGTCGTCGCGGGACTCCAACTTCCACTCAGGCTGTCTCCAAACAGCGATTACCTTGATGTCTGGTGCGAGAGCCTTGATGGAGAGCTCAAATCTCAACTGGTCATTTCCCTTACCGGTAGCACCGTGGCAGATGGCAACAGCGCCCTCTTCTCTGGCGATGCGAACCAACTCTTTTGCAATCAAAGGTCTTGCAAAGGAAGTTCCCAACAAATATTTATTCTCATAAACGGCATTAGCTTTTACAGTTGGCATGATGTACTCGTCACAGAGCTCATCTACTACATCACAGATGTAAAGTTTCTCTGCTCCAGAAAGCTTGGCTCTCTCATCGAGGCCTTCCAACTCGCTCTCCTGTCCTACATCGATACAAGCACAGATTACATCGTAATCATATGTCTCCTTAAGCCATGGAATAATGGCTGTGGTGTCCAATCCACCAGAATATGCCAAAAAAACTTTTTCTTTTGCCATAGTATTTTCCTCCTAAATTTTGATCCTATTGCGTCCCCTTGCTGAGACGCTTCTTACATAAATATACAATGCTTAAAAGTTTTATGCAAGTTATTTTCTTTCTTCTTATATTTATGTTAGAATAGAAAAAAACCAGAAGGGAGATTTTTATGCCAGTATTTGATTTTAAGGATACACCCGATGAAAATACACAAGCCGTTTGCACCTACGAGACTTTTCAGTCCACGGCAAACTATACCAGTCCCAACCGGCCTATTATGTTAATTGACAATCCGGAAGGGGTTTTGCAGCACCACACCAGCGGTATGTTTGTCAATCCCATTAAGCGAACAGCCTTTGAATACCAGGAGGGAAGCGACAAAATCAGTTTTGACATTTTGCAAATCGATTCCCGCTTCACCAGTCTCTACAAGTGGCTGGGGGAAAATCATATCCGCGTGAGACTTTCCGGCGCCGTCACAGAAGATGGCTACGCCGTCTACAAAATCAGGGAGCAGGCCTTTGGCAACAGCCACAAGCTCTCCTCCTCTGACGGATTTTTGCAGTACATGATTGAGAGACTTTTGGCCAGCGACCCACCAAGCGACCGCCTGGTAGAGGACGAGGAGGACCTGGAAGGGGATGACATGAAGCTCACCAGCATTCAGAGCATCACAGACTTTATCGCCTGTGCCGGCAACACCATGCCGGAAAACATCCAGGTCTGGGCCCGCCGCAACCTAAGTGTGGCCAAGTCCAATGAGGTCTCCCCAGAGGAGCGCCGCCACGCCCAGAGAGCCCTGTCCACCATGATGGGCATCAACTGGAGAAACAATTATTTTGCCTCTATTGACCCGGTGGAAGCCAGAAAAATTCTGGACCGGGAGCTCTACGGCATGGAAAAAGTGAAACAGAGAATTATTGAGACCATTATCCAGATCAACAGAACCCATACCCTGCCAGCCTACGGTCTCCTGATTGTGGGCCCTGCGGGAACGGGAAAATCCCAGGTAGCCTACGCTGTGGCCAAGATTTTGAAACTGTCCTGGACCACCTTAGACATGTCCTCCATCAACGACCCGGAGCAGCTGACCGGAAGCTCTAGAGTCTATGCCAATGCCAAGCCAGGTATTATTATGGAGGCCTTTGAGAGGGCGGGAGAATCCAAACTGGTCTTTATTATCAACGAGTTAGACAAGGCCAATGAGGGCAAGGGAAATGGCAATCCTGCCGATGTACTTTTGACCCTTCTTGACAACTTAGGCTTTACGGACAACTACATGGAGTGCATGATCCCAACGGACGGCGTCTACCCGATTGCCACCGCCAATGACAAGAGTAAAATCAGCGCGCCGATTATGTCCCGTTTTGCCGTAATCGAAATTCCGGATTACACACCGGAGGAGAAAAAGGTGATTTTTACCCGCTTCTCCCTGCCAAAGATCCTCAAGCGCATGAGCATGAAGCCTGAGGAAATCCAGATTACCGAGGATGGCTTGGACACCATTGTGGACCTGTGCTCCGGCACCTCCGGCGTCCGAGATATCGAGCAGGTGGCAGAGCACATTGCCGCCAATGCCCTCTATCAGATTGAGGTAGACCACCTTGACCATGTGGTTTACGACTCATCCAAGATCATGGCCCTGATTGATTAAGTAGAAACACTATATAAGAAAAGGCGACTAGCTTACCAAAAGCTAATCGCCTTAATTTTTTCCCTTATTTACTTCTATTAGAATTGTGCTTTTGCCGCGCGGAAGCCGTTGGCTGTAATGTGCAAATACTGGTCATCAAAGGAGTACCAGTTGCCATCCCCTGACTTGTATACATCAATATAGCGGTCAGAGCCCCAGGAGTTTTCCGCCCCTGTCTCGTTGGACTTGTGCTCTCCCACAAACATCATGTAGGTTCTTGGTCTCTCTCCTGTAATGGTGGTCTGGGCCGGAATGTAATATGGTCCCCTGTAGACACTAAAGCTGTAAGGTCCCTTGCCCTCTGTAGGGTCGGTATAGCCGTTGGCATAGGACACACCGCCTGTGGCATCTGTATATAGATAACTCAGATAAACATTCTCGCTGATCTGGCTGGTGGCACTCTTCATGGAGCCCACAGCAGTCTGCCATCCCACATTGGCCAGAGAGTAGTAGGCGCCGTTTAGGTACTCATACATCTCTCTCATTTTAATGATGAAGTCTTCCCTGTCTCCAAATGGATCGGAAGGGTTTGCATATCCCTTAAAATTACAGGTTGTCAAGACCGTAACTGCTGCCACATTAAAGGCAAAGCCCTCTGTGGCATCGTCGCCCTCGGCAGTATAACCATATTTTTCATCTGGTGCAAAGTCGTCTCCCTTGAGCGGGATAGTCATTACGCCTCGCAGGGTGTTAGGAAACTTACTCAATGTATAGGTACGGATTTCTCTTGTAGTATCCTTAGATGCCGTACTTCCATTTATGGTATATCCCTGTTCCGCTAACTCCTGAGCTGTGATAACGCTGGAATCAATGGTAAACTCAACGTGCACGTCTTCAACGCTGTCCACCCATGTCACATCCTTGGACCAGTCAAAACCATTGTCTGTCACCGGATTGTTCACCGTTTTTGTGGTAACTGGAACAGATGTGGCTGTTGGAGTGGCTGTTGGGCTTGCCGTGGTACTTGCGGTAGTACTTGTAGATGAAGCAGTCTTTTTCTTTACCTTAACTGTCACCTTGATTTTCTTTCCCTTGTACTTGGCAGTAATCTTGGCAGTTCCCGCCTTCTTGGCTGTAATCTTTCCCTTCTTTACTGTGGCAACCTTTTTCTTATTGGTGGTCCACTTTGCCTTCTTTGTCACATTCTTCTTGCCAAACTTCAGCTTCAGGCTGATTTTGCCACCCACCACCAGGTTAACTTTTTTCTTGGAGATGGTCAACTTCTTCTTGGCACTGGCCTGGATGGGAAGCAAAAGTCCCGAGAACAACAGGGCCAATGACATAAGAATTGCCATGCCTCTTGTCAACGTGTTTCTCCTTTGATTTTTCATAAAATCCCTCCTGTTTTTTTTGATTTTCTTCTCCCCCTATCAAAACACATCTTATGACAAAAGCCTTTAGAGTTCCATCAACTTGCACTGGGCCAAACCGCTGTCCCAAAATGATTCTATGGGCAGGTTTTTCACCTGGCAAATAATACTGGAATTCATGGCTCCATGTCCCACAATCAAAACATCCTTGCCCTCTGCCAGCTTAGGTTTTACCACTTCTTCCAAAAATTCCCCTGTTCTGGCATAGAGTTCCTCAAAGGTCTCTGCCCCGCCAATGGAGGCGTGGTAGTTGGCTGGGTCCTTAAAGAGCAAATTAATGGGGCAGTCCGGAATCTGGAAACTTTTTTCAATTCCTTCATACTCTCCAAAACTCATTTCCACCAAGCGGTCATCGGCCTCAATAGGCACATCCCTGCCCTCTAGAAGAAGCTGGGCAGTCTCCACGGCCCGGCTGAGAGGGGAGCAGTAGCAGTAGTCGAAATTCACATCCCAGTACTCCTGTCTGGCTTTTTGGGCCATCTCTCGCCCCTCTGCATTCAGGGGGATGTCCGTCCTTCCCTGAAGCATTCGCTTGGCGTTCCAATCCGTCTTTCCATGTCTCATTATGTATAACATTTTACCTATTCTCCTGAACTTTTTGATAGTATTCTTCTAACTTTGGTCTGGCCGCCTCATAGGCCTCCTGAAGTTTAGGGTCGAACTGACTTCCCATTCCCTCTGTTATAATGGAATTGGCCTTCTCAAAATCATAGGCATCCTTGTAGACCCTCTTGCTGACCAGGGCATCGTAGACATCGGCAATGGCCATAATTCTGGCCTCCAGAGGGATGTCCTCTCCTGCTAGCCCCTCCGGATAACCGGATCCGTCCCAGCGCTCATGATGGTAGTGGGCCACATTTTCCGCCACCACCTGAAAGGCCTCATCGTCTGTATTTTGCAAAATCTGGTGAATAACCCGGGCACCTTCTGCCGGGTGCTCCTTCATTTTGGCATATTCCTCCTCTGTAAATCGACCTGGTTTTTTCAAAACCGCATCGTCTACGGCGATTTTTCCTAAGTCATGCATGGGTGCCGCTTTAATTACATCCTGGCAAAATTTGTTGTCAAGGTGAAGCTTTCCCTCATTTTCTATAGCTTCAATCAGGATTCTCACACCTTCACTGGTTCTCATAATGTGACCGCCTGTGGAGTTGTCACGACTCTCTACCATCATGGCCAGACTCAGAATCAAGTTGTCATGCATTTTCACAATATGCTGGGTCTTCTCCTCCACCTCTTCCTTGAGAGTTTCGGTGTAGTTGTCCAAAAGCTTGATATACTTTTGGTTGGCACTGTCATCGTGCATGGTAATAATGTAACCCCGCTTGTGGTTGCCGGAGTGGAGATAGTTGACATCGACGCTGTAGTACTTTTCTTCCTCTCCCTCTTGAAGAGTGAACAAAAAATTGTTTTTCTTGGGATTATTTTTGAAGGCATCCAAGTAATCACGAATCGTTCTTTGGTCTCCCTCGTAGCCCAAAATAGCATCTACTGCCACCTGTTCAAACTCGGGAAAAAGTTGTCTGGCCACCGAGTTGCTTCCCAAATGCCTGTACTTAAAGTCAAAGGAAATATATCCCAAACTCTGCTCCTCCACATAGGAGTCGATTACTGTATCGCTTACGTTGTAGAGGCTGATACGGTAGGATATGAGAATAAACATAATCTCCGAGAGCAGGTATCCCACTGGAGTCAGGTCAATCTGGTTAAAAAGATTTTTCCCGAGGAAGAAACTCAAAAGGCAAATGGCATCTGCGATTACAATCATATAGATGACAGACCGCGGCACCTGTTTTTTGCGAAAAAAAGAATAGATAACAGCCACCAGGCCGATGATCAGGAACAGACAAATGGCCACATAAAAAATGCTGTGCCCTATTCCGTATTCCTTGAACAAAACAGGCTGTCCGCTAGACCGGTCAATCCTTATATCTTTATAATAAATTTCCCCATGTCCAATGGTCAATATCATGAGAAAGAGAAAACTGCTCACTGCGAAAGAAAGGACTCTCATCCATTTCTTTACAGAAATCTGGCAGAGGTGAAGGATACTAAAAAGTATAAAAGGCTGAAGGAAGCATCCTCCTATATATGAAATTTTGATCGATATAATAAGTTTTTCCATGCTGTCCATACCCGCACCAAAGCAGTAGCCCAAAGCAGATACGGGTACCAGAGCAAATACCATGGCAAAGTTAACATCGAAATGCTTGTGCCACATGGATATGTAAATCATGGACAAAACAAGCGAAAAAAGAAAGATAACATTATAATATATAATAGCCAAGTAATTGCCACCTCCTAAGTAACCATTATACTTTAGTTTATCATGTCATCTTCCCTTTTTCAATTTATTCTATTTTTTCTCAAAATTCTCTATTCTATATTTTCTCTCCAGGTCGCTGGCGTAAAGTACTCCTTTAAAGGAAGGAGGCGCTCATCCACATCCACTCCCAAAACGGAGTTGAAGTTGTTGGTGGCCTGCATCTGCGCTGCAAATCCTACGATAACAATAATTTCCTGGTCGGTATAAAACTTTCTGAGGTCCTCTAAGAGTTGGTCGGACACCTTCGTTGGGTCCTTTACAATCTGCTGTCCCAGTTCCTGCAAAAGTTTCTCATTCTCTGCTGTCTTGAAGTTGTTTGGATCCAGTCCCAATTCCCTTAAATCACTGATAAAAAACAGGGAGCACAAAAGGCATCCGTTGGTGGTGGACACGGAGTGGGCGTAGATGGTGGCCGCCCTGAGTCCCACTACTTCCACCAGGCTCTCCCAGGAATCGTACCAGCCCATAAAGGCCTTGTAGATACCGTAATCCTGCAGCATAACCAATTTCATATTGGTAATTTTTCCCGCTGCCTCAAGTTTTTCATAGGCCTCCTTTGCCTGTCCTGTCAACTCATTTGCTTCTTTTAATTTTACTCTTGCCATACTTTTTTCTCCTTTTCTAAATTGCTAATTGTAATATATTTTTTATTGCCCCCTGGTCCAACTCCAGATAATGACCTACGGGGCCGTTTTTGGTAGCTCTTGCTGCCATCTGGTCAAAATCTCTCTCGTCAATTCCCAGGGCTGTCAAGTTGGTCTTAAGACCCAAGCCCTGGAAAAACTCCTCTAATTTTTCCGAGAGAATATAGGCTCTCTCCTCCTGGGAAAAATCATAGGCATCTACTCCAAAAACCCTATTGGCCAAAAGGGCCAGGCGCCATGGCTTGCGGCTTGCCACATACTGGGTCCAAGCCACCAAAACGATGGCCATACCTTCGCCGTGGGTAATGTTGTACTGGGCAGACAATTCATGTTCAATTCGGTGTGATCCCCAGTCTGCCCTTCTTCCTGCATCTAAAAAATTGTTATGAGAAATACTTGCTAACCATTGAATCTCTCCCCTGGCATTCAGGTCTTTGCTGTCTTTTTTTAACCTTTCCGCGTTGAGGAGAAGGGCCTTGATTGCCCCCTCAATCAGATAATCTGTGGTGTCGGAATTTTTCACATCGGAAAAATATCTCTCCAGAAGATGGGACAGAATATCTGCGACACCCACAAAGGTCTGATAATGGGGTAGAGTGGCGCTGTAGGAGGGATTCATAATGGCAAACTTCGGAATAATTCTGTCATCCTCAAAACCCAGCTTCCACTCCCCCTTTGAAATAATAGCGGCATTGGATGTCTCAGATCCACTAGATGCCGTGGTGGCAATTACGCCGATGGGAAGCACCCGGTCCGGCTGGACTCCCTTTTCAAAGAAGTCCCACACATCACCGTCATAGGGGATTCCCAGGGCCACTGCCTTGGCAGTATCTATGGCACTTCCGCCCCCCACTGCCAGAACAAAATCCACCTGGTGGTCTCTTCCCTTTTCCACCAGACTTCTCACCAATTCCACATCTGGATTGGCCACTACGCTTCCGTCCTCTATAAGGGGAATCCCCAGTTCCTTCACAGCTATCTGCACTGTGTCATAAATCCCCAGGGTCTTTATAAAATCGCCGCTGTAGACCAGGAGAAGCGAGGTCACTCCCTCACCCTGCAAAAGGTCTTTTAGGCGGTTTTGACTCTCCGTGCCAAAGACAATCTTGGCCGGATTATAATACACAAATCCTATCATCTATCTTCATCCTCTTTCTTCTACATCAAATAGTCCCTTACTCAGGTAGCGGTCTCCCCGATCTGGAAAAATCACCAAAATGTTAGCCTTTTTTACTTCCTTTGCCAGTTTCAGGCCTGCTGCCAGGCCGGCTCCAGATGAGGAGCCCACCAAAAGTCCTTCTTTCCTGGCCATAAGTCTGGCCGCCTCAAAGGCCTCCTGGTCGTTGATTTTTATCACTCGGTCCACCAGGTTTATGTCCATGGTGTCTGCAATAAAATCGTTGCCTATTCCCTCGATTTCGTAGTCCCCGTGCTGGCCTCCTCCGATGACTGACCCCACTGGGTCTGCCAGGACTCCCTGAATCTTTGGATTTTTTTCCTTCAAATATTTTAATACTCCCGAAAATGTTCCGCCGCTGCCGGCTCCTGCCACCAGGTAGTCGATTTGGCCCTCCATCTGCTCATAGATTTCAGGCCCTGTGGTCTCATAGTGGGACAGGGGGTTGGCCGGATTTCGAAACTGCTCCAAGGCCACAGCTCCGGGGATTTGGTCCAAAAGCTCCCTGGCCTTTTTTTCCGCACCCAGCATTCCCTCTTCCCTGCTGGTGTGAATAATCTCTGCCCCCAGGGCTGCCATGATCTTTTGTTTTTCAATGGAGAACTTCTCCGGCACGGTGAAAATCACCCGGTAACCCTGGTTGAGAGCCGCCAGGGCAATACCGATCCCCGTGTTGCCCGCTGTGGCTTCTATAATGGTTCCTCCCGGCTTTAGAACCCCCCTCTCCTTGGCATCTCGAAGCATATAGGTTCCCACCCGGTCCTTTACGCTTCCTCCCGGATTCATCAACTCCAGCTTGGCGAACAAATTCACCTCGTCCGCCACCTGCAAGTGCTTGAGTTGCAATATTGGCGTGTGTCCAATCATGTCATGGACGCTACCATAGACATCCATCTCGTCACCCCCTAGCAGAGGCCTCAATAGCCTGCTGCAAATCCTCAATTAAATCCTCTACATCTTCAACTCCCACAGAGAGGCGAATTAACTCATCCACGATTCCCACCTCTTTTCGGATTTCCGGTGGAATAGCTGCATGGGTCATGGTGGCCGGATGGCAGACCAAAGATTCCACACCACCCAGACTCTCTGCCAGGGAAACCAGCCTTAGCTCCTCAAAAAATTTCCTGTAGTCGTATGTTTCCTTCAGGACAAAGGAGATCATTGCTCCCGGTCCATCTGCCTGTTTTTTCTGTACCTGATAACCGGGATCCGACTCCAGCCCCGGATAATATACCTTGCTTACATAAGGACTTTCCTGGAGCCATTTGGCGATTTTCACCGCATTTTTCACATGGCGTTCCATGCGCAGGCCCAGAGTCTTGATTCCACGAATCATAAGGAAACTGTCCCAAGGGGCCAAAATCCCACCGATGGAATTTTGCAGGTAGTAGAGGCGGTCTGCCAGTTCCTGATCTTTCACCACAACAAAGCCTGATATGGTATCGCTGTGGCCTCCCAGATATTTGGTTCCACTGTGAATGACAATGTCTGCCCCCAGGGTCAAAGGTCTTTGCAGATAAGGCGTCAAAAAGGTGTTGTCCACAATGAGAAGTTTACCGTTTTGGTGAGCCACCTGGGCCACCGCCTGCAAATCTGTAACGGTCAGAAGGGGGTTGGCTGGACTCTCCACATAAATGGCCTTTACCTGGTCCGTAATTTTTTCCTCTATCTCCTCTATATTCGAGGTATTCACAATCTCATAGCTGATACCAAAATTTTTGAAAACATTGTCGAGTATGCGAAAGGTACCGCCGTAAATATTGTCGGATACAATCAGCTTGTCTCCCGCCTGAAAGAGAGACAGGACTGTATTTATAGCAGCTAGTCCCGAGGCAAAGGCCAAACCGTAGTTTCCCTGCTCCAAGTCAGCGATTAGCTTTTCCAGGGCAGCCCGGGTGGGATTTCCTGTTCTGGAGTACTCCCATCCCCGGTCCTTTCCCAGGCCATCCTGTTTGTAGGTTGAAGTCTGATAAATGGGAACATTAACAGCTCCGGTGGTCTCATCTCCGTCCACGCCTCCGTGAATTAAGATGGAATCTATTTTTAAACCCATAGTATATCTCCCTTCAAGCCTTCAGGGCATCAAAGCCCTTCTGAAGGTCCCCAATAATGTCGTCGATATGTTCTGTTCCAATGGAGAGGCGGATGGTATTTTCCCTGATTCCCAGGCGGGCAAGTTCCTCCTCAGCCAGCTGAGAATGGGTGGTAGAGGCTGGGTGAATTACCAGACTCTTCACATCTGCTACATTGGCAAGAAGGGAGAAAATCTCTAAGTTGTCAATAAACTTCCAGGCCTCTTTTCTTCCACCCTTGATATCGAAGGTAAAAATAGATGCACCTCCCTCTGGAAAATACTTTTCATAGAGGGCATGATCTGGATGGTCTTCCAAAGATGGGTGGTTGATTTTTTCAACCTGTGGGTGTTTCTGCAAAAATTCCACTACCTTCTTAGTGTTTTCCGCATGTCTCTCCACACGAAGAGATAGGGTTTCCACTCCCTGCAGGAGCAAGAAGGCGTTAAATGGAGAAATGGCAGCACCTGTATCTCTCAGCAAAATTGTTCGGATATAGGTGACAAAAGTTGCTGGCCCCAGGGCATCATAGAAGGACAAACCGTGGTAGCTTGGATTAGGCTCGGTCAAGTTCGGGTACTTGCCACCTTCCTTCCAGTTGAATTTACCGGACTCCACGATAATGCCTCCCAGTGTAGTACCATGACCTCCAATAAACTTGGTAGCAGAGTGAACCACAATGTCTGCCCCGTGCTCGATTGGTCGAATGAGATAAGGGGTTCCAAAGGTGTTGTCCACAACCACTGGAAGTCCGTGACGGTGGGCAATTTGGCTAATGGCATCTAAGTCTGGAATGTCACTGTTTGGGTTGCCCAGGGTCTCAAGGTAGACTGCCTTGGTGTTTTCCTGAATAGCTGCCTCTACTTCTTCCAGATTGTGGGCATCCACAAAAGTGGTCTGAATGCCGTACTGTGGAAGAGTGTTGGCCAAGAGGTTGTAGCTTCCTCCATAGATAGATTTCTGTGCTACAACATGGCCTCCGTCTGCTGCCAGGGCCTCTATGGTATAAGCAATGGCTGCGGATCCTGAAGCTACAGCCAAGGCTGCGCTTCCTCCCTCCAGGGCTGCCAGTCTGTTCTCAAGCACCTCCTGAGTGGAGTTGGTGATTCTTCCATATACATTTCCCACGTCTGCCAGGCCAAATCGGTCGGCTGCGTGTTGACTGTCATGGAAGACATAAGATGTGGTCTGATAAATCGGTACCGCTCTTGAATCTGTTGTTGGATCCGCTTGCTCCTGTCCTACGTGTAACTGTAATGTTTCAAATTTGTAATTGCTCATAATTTTATTCTCCTCTCTTATTTCTTATTATCGTTTTTTCTTATTACCTCTCGTCTGAACACATAGTA
>JAILSA010000188.1 GCA_024697885.1 Eubacterium sp.
CTTCACTTAAGAATTTTACCACAAATCTCAGGTTTTTCGAAGCTTGAGATTTTATTTTTTGGAGGAATGTCGGCACTAGATAAGTATAATAAAACAGGAAGAGGCCAACCAGAGAGAGACGAGGTGCCCATGCATTTCGTCTCGAGTCGGTTGGACTCTTCCTGTTTTTAGACTGTCTTAGTGCGACAGCCCTTTTTCATTCATGCGGATAACAGGACTTGAACCTGCACGGGGGTTGCCCACTAGAACCTAAATCTAGCGCGTCTGCCAATTCCGCCACATCCGCAAGCAATGCTTATTATACCAAAGACTATTTCCTTTGTAAAGAATAAACTCTCCCTCCCGAGGAACTTTTATAATCCAATTTGGGAGGGCCGGTCAACTGGCCTATCCTTCCGATACCACCTGGTTCTTACCATTATTCTTTCCTATATACAAGCGGTCATCCACCATACGGATCAGCTCATTGCCATCCTTTGACTCCTCGCCGGTGGCAAAACCTATGGTCATGGTGACTGCCACGGTGTGGGTCTCGAACTGGAGGAGAACCTCACGAAGCTTTTGGCAAATTTCCTCAGCCCTCTTGATTCCTTCCTCCCCAGGAAGTCTCATGATGGCCAGGAACTCCTCGCCGCCCCAGCGGCAGACAATACCGTCATCACCTACGATTTTGTCTATGGTGTCTGCCACATAGATCAGGCAGTGGTCGCCGCAGTTGTGACCGTAGGTATCGTTAATTTTCTTAAAATCATCCACATCTCCCAAGAGCAGGCAAAAAGGCTCGTCACCAGAAGAAATCAAGTCAAAATCCGTCTGGATGTAGTGACGGTTGCGCAGGCCTGTCAAGGCATCATGGGTTGCCAGGAAATTCAGTTCCTCACCCTTGGTCTCAAGTTTTTCATTAATCTCTGCAATAGATTTTACAAAAAAGACAGAGTACATAATCATGGCTAAACTGGCAATAATAAGGTTTACATTAAAGATCGAAGCCAGCGGAAGTTCCATAGAAACTCCGCTTTCCAGCTTGTTGCTGTCCCCAGACAAGAAAGTTGAAATTATCAGGGCCGCAATGTTAATAACATTCAAAATCCCCGCTTCCTTAAAACACTTGTCCTTGCCATCCGCCAAAAATGTTACGTAATAGACGGCAGGAATCAACATAATAGCATAGAGTTCAAAACCATAACCCCAGCCCACAATCATGTTGCAAAGAACACTGTGCACAATAATTTCTGAGTAAACCAACAAAAGCCAAATGCGTATTTTTCGAGTGTTTTTCACAAAAACAACACCCATGAAATAGAAGAAAGAACTGACTCCGTTCATGATAATCATGGGAAAAACATCCATATAAAAGAACAAAATTATCAAAAAAGAGTGCACCGCCAGGCAGAGCAGCATCATAAAATGATAAAAAGACAGGGCTCCTTTTTCCGCCCTCTTTTTTTCCAATTCTGTATTTGCCATAGCAAAGGCCCCCTATAGTCTCATAATCGTTTCAAGTTTCTTTAATCGTGTCTCTCCTCTTGACAATCGTAGGTCTCGCAGAACCTGGCAGAAAAAGCAGGCTCCTCCTCCGCCACATAGAGATGGGAGATGTCGCCAAAGGCCGCCACCCGAAGGGAGGCGATTCCCTCTCTTCTCTCCTCGGTGTAAATGGTAGTTACCGAGGTAGGAGCTGCCACTGTGCCGTGCCAGAGAACCATAGGCGAAATGTTCAGGAGATGACTCAAAATAACGCACTGGACACCGAAATGACAGAAGAGAACAATGGTATCCCGGTTTCTCTCCTTGACCTCATAGCAGTTACCCTTTCTCACATATCCGTGTTCTGCCAAGAGCTCATCCATACCATCTGCCACCCACTTGTACTCCTGGGCCGCTGTGCTGTCCTTCATAATCTCCGTATCTGTCCAAGAATTTACATCATAATATTTTGGCTCCTTTGTCCAGTCCTGAGGTAGCCAGTCCCAGACAATAGCCCTTCCATCCTTCACATCCGGACGGGCAATGTTGGCCCGGAAAAATTCCTGCAGCCAAGGCAACTCCTTGGCCTCTCGTCCCATGGCCTCTAAGGTATCCTTGGCCGTATCCTTGGCCCTGCCCAGAGGGGATGTGTAAAAATCCTTAATATCCATTTTACACAATCTTTTTGATAAAAGCTTGGCCTCTCGCCAGCCCTTTTCCGTCAGTGAATCTATTTCATAATTAGGATCTCCGTGTCTTACAATTAAAATCCGCATATCCATTCTCCTTTATCGGCATTTTTCCATTTTTTCTTTAAAAATTTCTTTTGAAAAGATATTGACACCAGGTATTTTTTTTGATAAAATTTCGATTTGTAAGGTCAACTCACAGCGAGTTTTCCTTATGTGCTGTTATAGCTCAGGTGGTAGAGCGTCGCCTTGGTAAGGCGGAGGTCACGGGTTCAAATCCCGTTAACAGCTTATTCTTATGCGATGATTTCAAATCATCGCTTTTTTTATTAGACAAAAGCCCCCAATTTCTTCTTGATTCTCTGCAGGGCATTGTCAATGGACTTAGGAGTCCTTTCCATTTTTTCCGCAATCTGCTGGTAGTCACTTCCCTCTACATAGAGCTTGACCACCTGCTTTTCAAAATCGCTGAGCTGGCTCTCAATGGCCCTCTCCAAATCCGTCACATTTTCCTGATCGATTACAATGTCCTCCGGGTTCACAAGTTCCGCCGGCAAAAGGGTGTCTCCAAACATCTCGCGGCCCGCCTCGTCACCCACTGGCTTGTAAATAGAAACGTAGGTGTTGAGAGGGGAATTTTTTAGGCGGTTGGCCCCCTTAATCACATTGTAGAGATGGCGCTCAATACAGACGCCGGCAAAGCCACCAAAACCTCGCTCCCGCTTGGGGTCGTAGTCACGAATGGCCTTGTAGAGGGCAATCATCCCCTCCTGAATCAGGTCGTCATTTTCCCCTCCCATAAGGAAAAGGGCTCTGGCCTTCTTGCGAACCAAAGGCTTGTACTGCTCCAGCAAAAGGTCTACAGCCTGGCTGTCTCCCTCCTTGGCGCTGGAAATCAAAAATTCCTCCCCTTGGAATTCAGTCCTTCCCATTTTACTTAAATCCTCTCTGTCTTACCACCTCAAAGGCCAGCACACCTGCTGCCACCGAGGCATTCAATGAATCAATATCCCCATTCATAGGAATGGAAGCCACATAATCGCAGTGGTCCTTGACCAGGCGGCTGACTCCATTTCCCTCATTTCCAATCACCAGACCAATCGGTCCTGTGAGATTTTGTCTGTACATAACATCCCCGTCCATATCGGCACAGGCAAACCAGAGGCCCCGCTCCTTCAAAGACTCCATGCAATTGACCAGGTTGGTCACCTTGGCCACCGGCGTGTAGTGGATTGCCCCTGCGGAGGCCTTCACAACCGTAGCCGTCAGTCCCACTGCTCTTCGCTTGGGAATAATGACGCCGTGGGCCCCTGCCAGGTTGGCAGTACGAATAATAGCTCCCAGATTGTGGGGGTCCTCAATGCCGTCAAGAAGGAAAAAGAAAGGATCCTCGCCCTTTTTCTCCGCCAGGGCAAACATATCCTCAATGTCGCTGTACTCAAAGGCGGCAATATTGGCGATTACCCCCTGGTGGTGGCCCGTCTCGCTCATTTGGTCCAGGCGCTCCTTTGGGACAAAATCCACCATGGTGCCCACCTTTTTGGCCTCACGCAAAATAGTCATAACCGGGCCGTCCTTGCAGCCCTTTTGGACAAAAAGTCTCTCCACAATTTGCTCTGCTCGAAAGGCCTCTAGGACACCGTGCCTTCCCTCGATTCTGTTTTCATTTGGTCTCTCATTTACTTCCATCTGTAACCTCCAGTCCCAGTCGGTCCATGGCCAGCTGTAAGAGCTGGACGCAACGGCCGGTCTGGCCCTTCATATATAAATAGCCAAAGAGGGCTTCTAAGCCCGTGGCATTTCTGTAATCGTGTATATCCGCATGCTTGGCCACCGAAGAGGTCTTGGCATTGCGTCCGTGGCGATAGGCCGCCAGCTCTTCCCCCGTCAAATCCTCCAGGATGGCCTGGGCCAGTCTGGACTGGGCTCCCGCATTCACCAGGGCTTCCGAGGCCCGGTGGAGGTTTTTGACCGGTCCCCCCACTGACTCAATCACCAGGGTTCGGATCAAAATCTCATAGACCGCATCCCCCAGATAAGCCAACTTAAGAGGTGCCACCGTCCTGAGGTCAATCTCCTTGGAGGGAAAAAAATCATGTATTTCTTCTAATATATTTTTAGAATCCATTTATTACTCCTTTGTGACCATAATCATAACCTTTATTTTAACAGTTTTTGACGGGGATATCAAGGCATCATCTCTTGCGACTCCTCCCCTTTTTGCCTTATAATAAGAAGAAAAAGGAAGGCTGCCGATGAAAAATCTAAAATCCAAAAGACAAATCATTTTGTCCCACACCCTGACCTACTTTAACTTTCTCAACCTGGCCCTGGCAGTTCTGGTAATCCTGTCCGGCCAGTACAAAAACATGCTCTTTATGGGGGTGGTTATCTCCAACTCCCTCATTGGAATTATACAGGAACTCAAGGTAAAAAAGACCATTGACCGCCTGTCCATTATTACGGCCAGCAAGGCCCACCTGGTGACGGACCAGGGGATCCAAGACATTCCCCTAAAGGACTTGCAAGCTGGGGCCAGCCTCTATTTTTCCACAGGGGACCAGGTGGTTGCCGACTGCACTGTCACCAAATCCCAGGGCCTTGAAATCAATGAGTCCATGCTGACAGGGGAGTCCCTTCCCCAGGCAAAAAAGCCGGGGGACAAGCTCTTTTCCGGCACCTTTGTGGTGGCGGGCTCCGGCCAGGCCACAGCCAATCAGGTGGGCCAGGACAATTATGCCAGCCGCCTGGTGGAAAAGGCCAGAAGCAAAAGAAGGGCCAGCTCAGAAATGCAAAATACCATCAAGAAAATCATCCGTCTGGTGAGTTATGCCATTCTTCCCATTGGCCTTCTCCTCTTTTACATCCAGTTTTATCAGTCCGGCTCCACCCTGTCTGACGCCCTGGTTCAGACAGTGGCAGGAGTTCTGGGCATGATTCCCGAGGGCCTTGTCCTTCTCACCAGTGTCTCCTTTATTCTGGGAGTGGGCCGCCTGGCCAGGCAAAAGGCCCTGGTTCAGGAGATGGAGGCCATTGAGGCCCTGGCCCGGGTCAACGTCTTGTGCCTGGATAAAACTGGCACTATCACCAGCGGAAACCTGACTCTGACAGACATCCTCCCCCTGAATTCCTATGGGGACCAGATGGTGGAAAACCTAATGGGCTCCCTCCTCTACGGCTTTTCGGAGGACAATGCCACCTCCAGGGCCCTCAAGGCCTATTTTCCGGGGAATGACCTCTATCAAATAGGAGAAACCATGGCCTTTAGCTCCTCCCGCAAGTTTATGGGGGCAGACCTTGTGGACGCGGGAACCTTTGTCCTGGGGGCTCCGGACTTTCTCAGCCAGGACCTGCCACTGATTCGCAAGGCAGAGCGCTACGCAAGCCAGGGCTACCGGGTCCTTCTCCTGGCAGCCTGTGACAAGTTGGCCCCTTCTGCCCAAGACCTTGAGGGCCTAATTCCCTACGCCCTCTTCCTTCTGTCGGACCAAATCAAGGAAGACGCCAGGGAGACTCTGGAATTTTTTGCCAGGGAACATGTCCAGGTGAAAATCCTGTCGGGAGACAATCCAGCCACCGCCTCCATAGCCGCCAGCCAGGCGGGAATTGACGGGGCGGACCGCTATGTGGACGCCTCCACCCTGTCTGAGGACCCAGACCTTGTCCAGGAGGAGCTGGGGGACTATGTGGTTTTTGGCCGCGTAAGCCCTGAGAAAAAGAGGGCCATCCTAAAGGCCTACCAAGCCAGAGGCCAGGTGGTGGGCATGGTGGGGGACGGCGTCAATGATGTCCTGGCCCTGACGGAGGCGGACTGCGGAATCGCCATGGCCAACGGCGCAGACGCCGCCAGACAGGCCGCCCACATCCTTCTCATGGACTCCAATTTTTCCTCCATGAAAAATATCGTAAAAGAAGGACGGATTATCATTGCCAATATTCAGCGGGTCAGCGCCCTCTACCTGACTAAGACAATTTACTCCGTCCTCCTGTGTATTCTCTTTATTATTTTGGGAAAGGACTATCCTTTTATCCCCATCCAGTTGACCCTGATCAGTGCAGTGGCCATTGGAATTCCAAGCTTTTTGTTGACCCTGGAGAGGGCCGAAAATCTTAGGCCGGGATCTTTTTCCCAGCATGTCCTGCGGATTTCCCTGCCCGCCGCTATTTTGCTGACGGCAGGAATTCTCTGCATTCATTTTCTCACTGATCCCTTGGGTCTTAGCAGACTACAGGTCCAGACCCTTAATCTTCTGACCGGTGGAGCTGTGAGCCTGGGCGTCCTAGTCGCCGTATGTCAACCTATGAAAAAACACCTGGCCCTTATGTGCCTTGTGCTGTCCCTGGGATTTCTGGGAGCACTCTTTTTCCTCCCTGAATTTTTTGGCGTCCTGCCCCTTTGGGACCTCTTCTAGGTAATATCATTAATATAACAAAAGAAAGGCTCTAGCTTGCGGCCATTGGTGTACTTGGCCATAATATAGGGCTTTTTTTGTTTGATCTGGGTCACATGGTCCCCCTGAAGGTTCTGGATAAAATAGCTGTCCTCCACCGTAATCTTGTCGGCGTGAAGGTATTCCAACACGGCCTCCAAAACCACCTGGCCCTTGCCCGACTGGCAGATTAGCTCCGTAATCAGGTGCTCGTCCTGGTCCATGGCGGTGTTGGCAACTCCGATTACACCCCCCTGAGACCGGACCACCAAAAGTCCTCCTCCCAGGGCCTGAAGCTCCTGGTCCACCTGGTCCATATAGTCCACAGCGTGGTGGATGTAGACCTCAAAGTTGGCCTCCTTAAGTCGCCGCTCCGCAAAGGCAGAGGCGATTTTTTTCTCCAAATCGTCCAGGACCTCCCAGGCCTTAATGTTGACCCCTGAGTCCAAAACACCCTCTTGAATTTTCTCATAATAGGTAGTC
>JAILSA010000194.1 GCA_024697885.1 Eubacterium sp.
GTATAAATCACAAGTTTTGAGGGGTCCATATCCTCCCTAGTCCAAAGCCTTAGGTGACTCCACTCTTTGGCCCCCTCCCTGAAGTCCTCTAGATTTTTCTCATATAGGGCAAAATCTTCCCCGCCCTTTTCCTCCAGGTAGTCCATACAGAGGGCCACACTGGCCATCAAAACATAGGAAGGGGAGGAGGTCTGATAAATGTCTAGGTACCGCCTAATCCTGTCCGCCTCTACCCGCCGGCTGTAAGTGTGCAAAAGGGCCGTCTGGGTCAGGCTTGGCAGGGTCTTATGAAGACTCTCCACCACCATGTCAGCCCCTAGGCTGCCTGCAGACTCCATCTGACTCATCCAGGGAAAATGAGCTCCGTGGGCCTGGTCAACCAGGAGGGGGATTCCCCTCTCATGGGCCAAATCACTTATACTTTTTATGTCCGACACCACCCCCTCGTAGGTGGGGGAGGTGAGAAAAATGCAAGCCACATCTGGGTCTTGTTCCAGGGCCCCTCTCACCTTCTTTGGGCTTATTCCAAGGCCAATTCCCGTCTCCTCATCCATCTCAGGCAGGAGATAAACAGGTCTTAGGCCCATAAGATAGATGGCATGGTAGACTGACCGGTGACAGTTTCTCCCGACCAAAATCTTGTCACCCCGCTGGCAGGCCGCTGATATGGCCGCCAAAATCCCGCAGGTGCTGCCGTTTACCAAGAGGTAGGACTCCAGACTCTGGTATATTTTGCTAATCTGGGCCTCAAGGTCTCTTATGACTCCCTCCGGTTGGTGAAGGTTGTCTAAACCCTCTACCTCCGTCACGTCCAGACCATAGGGGTTGTCCATATGAAAATAAGGGGACCTCTTGTGGCCCGGCATATGCATGGGGTAGGGTCCCTGATCTCTATGCTCTTGTAGGGTCTTATATAGGTTCATGACCTCTCCTTCACACAAAATATCCAGCGACTGGGCCGCTGGATATCCATTGATCCAATATCAAATATTTTTAGTAGTTGCTATAGTTCTCCATATAGTGAAGAAATTCTGAGCTGCTAAAGGCATTTGCGATGCTCAGGATACAGGTGATTACAGACAGGGAGCATCCAATAATACCGCAGACCAGTCCTGCCTTGGAATAGCTGTCCTCATTTCCCTGGTTCTTCTCCTTTACGGCAAAGACAATAGCCAAAACTCCTGCCACAACGCCGATATAGGCAGAGCAACAGCAGACAATCGATACGATTCCAAGAATCATGGAAGCCACGCAGTAGCTGTTGACCTGCTTCCTTTGTTGCTGGCTGTTGTAGGCCTGGTAGCCTCCCTGGTTCGGTGGCATCTGGTAGCTGCCATTTTGATTTGGTGGCACCTCCTGGTAACTTCCTGTCTGGCTTGATGTCACATCCTGGTAACTTCCTGTCTGGTTGGCACCTGGCTCATTATCAGGTTCGGTCTGGGATGGGGTCACCACCTCAGGCTGAGCAGTCTCTGTCTGAACCACTTCCGTCTGAGCAGTCTCCGTCTGGGCAGTCAAATCATCTACTTTTAAAGAATTTCCACAGACGCGACAAAACTTTGCCCCCTCCTCATTTTCTGTTCCACATTTATTACAAAACATAACTTCATATCCCCTTTCTTTTTCTATCATTTTATAATAATTTTCCCACGAGTGTCAAACTCTTTTACATCATTCTCCAACCGGAGTGATACTTGTTTTTCAGGCTGGCCTTGTTCTTTTTGCCCCATCCCAGAGGATAGCCGTCCACACAGACCAAAACCCATCCATTTTCAAGGCCCGCTTCCTCCTCTGTCAGGCTCAGGGTCTCCCCCTTTAGGTAGCGCAAAACCCGGTCCTCCTGACTCCGTAAGTTGAGGCAGTTTTTGTAGTCCTCCATCCGCAGGGCCATGGCCAAAGACTGGCTTGGCTCAAAACGGTTTTTCTTCATCTCTCCCATGAAGAGACCACTTCTTAAGAAGCGAAGGCCCCGCATCTTTGGCAGCTGGTCCGGCATGTAGTAGACCATTCCCCCCTTGGTTTCCAGGCGGCGGTTTTCAAAATCCCGGTTGAGATTCTGGGAAAATTCCTCAAAGAGTCTTTGTTCCTCTCCCCTTAGGCCACCCCTGGCCTCCTGGTAGGACTGGACTGGCTGGTTGGCCTCCTCCTTCTTGTGAAAAAGGGCCAAAAAGTGTCCTTCCCCATCTAGCTTGTGGGGAAAAATCCGGATGCAGTTCCGGATCTCCTGACGGTCACTTCCAATCAGGTCCGGATTCCCCTCCGAAAATCCCTCATAGCCCTCCATGGGCACCAGCTCCATATCCGGGTCCATGGAAAGAACCTTGTCCACCGTTCCCTCATCCTCTAGGGGAGAGAAGGTACAGGTGGAGTAGAGGAGGTAGCCCCCTGGCTTTAACATAGGCAGGGCCTGACTGAGAATCTCCTCCTGGAGCTTGGCATAAAATTCCGGTCCATTTTGCTCCCAGGCCTTGACCATGGAAGGCTCCTTGCGAAACATACCCTCTCCTGAGCAGGGAGCGTCAATGAGGATTTTGTCAAAAAAACCCTCAAAGTACTGGCCCAACTTCTGGGGGTACTCGGTGACAATAAAGCTGTTTTCCACCCCAAAGAGCTCAATATTTTTTAGGAGAGCCTTGGCCCTCTTGGCACTGATGTCATTGGCAATGAGAAGGCCGCTTCCCCTAAGCTTGGCCGCCAGCTCTGTGGCCTTGCCCCCCGGGGCGGCGCACAAATCCAAAACCACATCTCCCTCCTCCACCGGAAGGCGGGAGGCAGGGGTCATGGCGCTGGGGTCCTGGAGGTAGTAGAGGCCGGCAAAATAATAGGGATGCTTGGCCGGCTGAATTTCCGGATCATAGTAAAAGCCATTTTTCACATAGGGAATAGGGGTCAAATCAAAGGGACTGATTTTCAAAAAATCCTCCACGGAAATCTTGGCTGTGTTGACCCTGAGGCCGTATTTTCTGGTGTCCTCCATGGATGCTAAGTAGTCCGGGTACTCCTCCCCCAGAATCCTCTCCATCTCAAGACAAAACTTCTTTGGTAAATCCATAAGGCAATAATTCTCCTAATTTTCTTACTTGGTAGTCCTCCGGCCCCATGGCCAGCACCACCTCAAAGGTCTCCGGGTCGCAAAACTCTGCCATGACCTGGAGGCAGACACCGCAGGGATTTGGCCTGGACATCTGGCCCTCCTTGCCCCCTACAATGGCAATGCGACAAAAGTCTCTCTCCCCCTGGCTGATGGCGGCAAAAAAGGCTGTCCGCTCGGCGCAGTTGGTAGGGGTGTAGGCCGCATTTTCAATGTTGCAGCCCCGGTAAATTTTTCCACTGGCACACTCTAGGGCCGCTCCCACCCGAAATCCCGAGTAGGGTGAGTAGGATTGTTTCCTGGCCTCAAGTGCCTCCTCAATTAATTGTCTCATATCAATCCTCCATGTAGGAGATAAAGCGATTGCCCGCATGTTCAAAAATCTTCTGGTACTCGGACCGCTTTACCTTAACCTCTTTTTTGTTGATTGGGTTGAACAAATACAATTGGTTATTGGTATATCCACTGATGACTACCGCCTCTGTGTCCGAGGTCATGGCAATCACTGATTTGTTGTTGCTGACAAAATAAATCACCTGGTCCAGGCTGCAACCCTTGAGGTTGACAGGAGATGCCATGTACTGGGCCAACATCTCATAAACCGACTTGTTCTGGGAACTCAGGGCCTTCACATCCAGGCTGTAATGATTTTGCTTGAGAACCATGTAGGCACAGGCTGCCAGATTTGACACATCCTGTCCCGCATTTTGCATAGAGATTCCACCCACATTGTTCATGAGGAAGGCTCCGCTTCTCTCCCAGACGATCTGGTGCTTGCTAGAAACCACCACACCCATTTGCTTATCCGCCGCCTGAATGGCTGCTCTGGCGCTCTCGAAGGCTCC
>JAILSA010000210.1 GCA_024697885.1 Eubacterium sp.
AAAAAGGAATCTGAAAGCCTTAGAAATAGGGGTTTAGAGATTCCGAGAGATTATTATATGTATAAGGAGGATTAAAATGTACGACCGTTTGACAAAAAAGGACATAGAGAAAATGGAGGCGGAAATTGAGCACCGCAAACTGGTGGTTCGCAAGGAGGCCCTGGAAGATGTAAAGGAAGCCAGAGCTCACGGTGACTTGAGTGAGAACTTTGAGTACAAGGCGGCCAAGAAGGTAAAAAATCAAAATGAGAGCCGCATTCGCTATTTGGAGAGAATGATTAAGACCGCCACTATTGTGGAGGACACCTCTGCAGACAATGAGGTGGGCATGAACGACTCCGTCACCATATATTTTGAGGACGAGGGGGAAGAAGAGACCTACAAGATTGTTACCACAGTCAGGTCCGATGCCTTGAATCAGATGATCAGTATAGACTCCCCTCTGGGCAAGGCCCTTCTCAGGCACAAGGTGGGGGACAAGGTGTCCGTTAAAGTCAACGACCAGGTGTCATATGAGGTCACAGTAAAGAAAATTGTCAAAAGTGATGATGAGTCAGAGGAGATCAAGGGTTTTTAATTATGATAGAGACAACGAGCAATGGACAAATCAAAAAAATAATTAAGCTGTCAAAGAGCGCAAGTTTTCGCCGCAAGGAATCCACCTTTATCTGCGAGGGATGGAAGATGACAGGGGAGGCTCTGGCCCGCGGCCTGGCCAAAAAACTCTATATAGGGGAGAAAAACCAGGAAAATTGGCGGGAAAGACTGATGGAAACCAATGGGACTATCGGAGAAGAAGTTGCGAAAAACATGGTTTCTACTCCTGTAGAAATAGTATCCGACAAGGTTTTTTCTCAGCTCTCAGACACCGTGACTCCCCAGGGGGTTTTGGCCCTGGTGGAAATGCCTTCCTATGACAGGGAAGAAATTCTCCGGGACCCGGAAGCTAGGTTGATTTGTCTAGAGGACATTCAGGATCCGGGAAACTTAGGCACCATTATGAGGACGGCAGAGGGGGCTGGCATGACGGCTCTTGTTATGACTCAAAACACAGTGGACCTTTTTAACCCCAAGGTAGTCAGGGCCACCATGGGGGGACTTTTTCGCCTGCCATTTTACGTTTGTCAGGATATGACTACAGAAGTAGAATCGCTAAAAAAGGCGGGATTTACCTCCTATGCTGCCCACCTGAAGGGAAGACGAGACTTTAAGGAGGAGGCCTATCAGGGCAAGACAGCCATCCTGATTGGCAACGAGGCCAAGGGCCTACAGGAGGCCACAGCCAAGGCGGCGGACTGTTTGGTAAAGATTCCTATGGAGGGTCAATTAGAGTCTCTGAATGCGGCGGTGTCGGCGGCACTTTTTATGTATGAAGTTCACCGAAAAAACCATTAATAAAATTTTTTGGAAAAAGAAATTAATCTTTGTAAAAACAGGGAAAAAGGCCGAAAACTCGGTCTTTTTTTGGGTTTTGGCCAGGGGATTAGACTTGCAATTCCTTCTAATTTTTAGTATGATAAGATGAAGTGCTATAAAAAGGAGGACATGGGATATGACATCAGCAATTTTGTGGTTAATTCTTTTTATTGTCATGCTACTCATAGAGATATTCACTATGGGACTTACGACCATATGGTTTTGCTTCGGCGGCCTCGTAGCGGCAGTGACGGCTGGCCTGGGTGGGCCAATCTGGTTACAGATTTTACTTTTTACCCTGGTTTCAGTTGCCTCTATGCTTTTGGTTCGTCCATTTGCCCTTCGCTACATGGACAAGAACAGGACTAAGACCAATATTGATGAGGCCATTGGCCAAAAGGTGAGGGTCATAGAAACAATCGACAATGAAAAAGAGACAGGTAAAGTGTTTTATCGAGGAATCGAGTGGATGGCCAGAAGCCAGGACGGAAGTCTTATTGAGGCGGAGACCATGGTAAGCATCCAGGAGGTTTCCGGTGTTAAACTTATTGTAAAAAAATAATGGATATAGGAAAGGAGATTAAAAAATGATTAATGGAACAGCATTATTGGGGGTAATTATTGTAGTTATTATATTGTGGGTACTGGCATCTTGTATCAAGATTGTGCCACAGGCTCACGCTTTTATTGTGGAGCGCTTAGGCGGCTACCAGGGAACCTGGCATGTAGGTATTCACTTCAAAGTGCCTATTATTGATAAGGTGGCAAGAAAGGTCAACCTGAAAGAGCAGGTAATGGACTTCCCACCTCAGCCAGTTATCACCAAGGATAACGTAACCATGCAGATCGATACCGTAGTATTTTTCCAGATCACAGATCCAAAACTTTTCACCTACGGTGTAGAAAATCCAATTATGGCCATTGAGAATCTGACAGCAACTACCCTGCGTAACATCATTGGAGATTTGGAGTTAGACCAGACTCTTACCTCCCGTGAGACCATAAATACACACATGCGTTCTAACCTGGATATTGCCACAGACCCTTGGGGCATTAAGGTTAACCGCGTGGAGTTGAAAAACATTATTCCACCTAGAGAAATTCAGGACTCCATGGAGAAGCAGATGAAGGCGGAGCGTGAGCGCCGTGAGTCCATCCTCCGTGCAGAGGGTGAGAAAAAATCCACTGTCCTTGTGGCAGAGGGTAAAAAAGAATCTGCTATTTTGGAGGCAGAGGCTGAGAAGGAAGCAGCAATCCTTCGCGCAGAGGCCAAGAAAGAGGCTATGATCCGTGAGGCAGAGGGTAAGGCAACTGCTATTGAGGCAGTCCAGAAGGCTACTGCTCAGGGCTTGGTTTACTTAAATGATTCCAACCCTACGGAGGCAGTTTTGACCCTTAAGAGCTTAGAGGCCTTTGAGGCAGCAGCCAACGGTCAGGCTACCAAGATTATTATCCCATCTGAAATTCAGGGGATCGCCGGTTTGGCAAAAGCAGTGGTGGAAACATCAAAGGAGGCATAAACATTGAACCTTAAAGGAAGACATTTTCTGACATTGAAGGATTTTTCCCCAGAGGAAATTCGCTACATGTTGGATACAGCAAAGACATTAAAGAAGAAGAAAAAAGAAGGCCTGGTTGAGAAACCTTTAGAGGGAAAAAACATCGCCCTGATTTTTGAGAAGACAAGTACCAGAACCCGCTGTTCATTTGAAGTGGCAGCCCACGATTTGGGTATGGGTGTTACCTACCTAGACCCTAAGGGTTCTCAGATTGGCAAGAAGGAGTCTATTCCGGATACAGCCAGAGTTTTGGGAAGAATGTTTGATGGAATTGAGTACCGCGGATACGGACAGGAAATTGTAGAGGAACTGGCTAAGTACGCCGGTGTTCCCGTGTGGAATGGATTGACCAATGAGTATCACCCAACACAGATGTTGGCGGACCTTCTGACCATCGAGGAGGAGTTTGGCAAACTTGAGGGCATCCGCTTTACCTACATGGGAGATGCCCGCTACAACATGGGTAACTCTCTTATGATTGCCTGTGCCAAGATGGGTATGCACTTTACTGCCTGCGCCCCTAAGGAGTATTTTCCAAATGAGGAGCTGGTTGCCCAGTGTAAGGAGTATGCCAAGGCAAGTGGCGGCAGCGTGACTCTGACTGAGGATGTAGCTCAGGGAACCAAGGATGCAGATGTGCTCTACACAGATGTTTGGGTTTCTATGGGAGAGCCAGATGAGGTCTGGGCAGAGAGAATCAAGGCCCTGTCCCCATATCAGATTAACAAGGCGGCCATGGACAATGCCAAGGAGAGTGCAGTCTTTATGCACTGCCTGCCAGCCTTCCACGATTTGAATACTACTATTGGCAAGGAAATCTATGAAAAGTACGGACTGACAGAGATGGAAGTCACAGACGAAGTGTTCGAAAAATATGCAGATGTAGTATTCCGGGAGGCAGAAAATCGCATGCACACTATTAAGGCAGTAATGTATGTGACCCTTTTGGGATAGGATGCTTGAGAAGTTATGAAACGTGTAAACGAAAGGAACTAGGATGAAAGAATTAAATGCTGAATACGGCAACGAGTGGATTCGAAAAATGGCATCGGTATGTGAGGAAAGCAGCACGATTGATCCGTCCCTTTTTGGCAAATACGAAGTAAAACGAGGACTGCGAGACCTGAATGGTCAGGGTGTTTTGACTGGTTTGACGGAAGTGTCAGAGATTCGATCCCGCAAGATGGTAGATGATGAGTGGGTCCCATGTGAGGGAGAACTCTACTACCAGGGCATCAACATTGAAGATTTAGTAGCAGGTTGTTTAGCAGAAAAAAGATTTGGTTATGAGGAGGTTGTATATCTTCTCATCTTTGGAAAATTGCCAAACCGCAAGGAGTTAGATGAACTCTGGGACCTTCTGGCCTTTTACCGCCAGAGTTTGCCAGCCAGCTTTGTGAGGGACATCATTATGAA
>JAILSA010000213.1 GCA_024697885.1 Eubacterium sp.
GCTGTGGCGGGGCTTCACTCGCCTGGGCATCGACAGCAAGATTTTTACTCCGGACCGGATCAAGGAGGGCTACGGCCTCAACCGAAGAATTGTGGACCAGACCCTGGAGGAGGGCAGGGACCTTCTCATCACCTGCGACAACGGCATTGCCGCCAACGAAGCGGTGGCCTATGCCAAGGAACATGGCCTGCAGGTGATTGTGACGGACCACCACGAGCCCCAGGAAATCTTGCCCGAGGCGGACACTATTTTGGACCCCAAGCTCCCGGGAGAGACCTATCCCTTTAAGGGACTTTGCGGGGCAGGAGTGGCCTTTAAACTCATATGCGCCCTCTATGAAAAAATGGGAATAGACCGGCAGGAGGCCTATGATTTGCTGGAGTTTGTGGCCATTGCCACGGTGGCAGATGTGATGGAACTTGTGGAGGAAAACAGGATTTTGGTCAAGGAGGGTCTAAAGCGCCTAGAACAAACGGCAAATCCCGGCCTCAGAGCCCTGATTAAGGTCCAGGACCTGCAGGACAAGACCCTGACAGCCACCCACATCGGCTTTGTCATCGGCCCCTGCTTCAACGCGGCAGGAAGGATTTCCTCCGTGGAAAAATCCTTCGAGCTTTTAATGGAAGAAGATGAAAAGAAGGCTCTTGACCGGGCCCAGGAGTTGAAAAAAATCAACGATGCCCGCAAGCAAATGACGGAGGAGGGGGCCCTTCAGGCCTACCAGTCCATCGACCGGGAACTGGAGGAAAAAGGTCAAATTCCAGATGTCCTGGTGGTTCTTCTAAAGGACGTTCACGAGAGCCTGGCGGGAATAATCGCCGGGCGCATTAAGGAAAAATACAACCACCCAACCATTGCCTTTACGGAGCCTGAGCCCGGTATCATCAAGGGATCCGGCCGGTCCATTGAGGCCTACGACATGTTTGCAGAGCTTATGAAGGTCAAGGATTTGATGATCCGTTTCGGTGGCCACAAGATGGCGGCGGGCATGACTTTGGAAAAAAAGGATATAGAGGAATTGCGCAAGCGCCTGAATCAAGCCAGCACCCTGACAGAGGAGGATTTTCGTCCAGTGGTAGAAATCGATGCCGCCATGCCGGTGGGCTATGTGACGGAGCGACTGATTGAGGAATTTTCCCTCTTAGAGCCTTTTGGCACAGGAAACCGCAAGCCTGTTTTTGCAGAGCAGCACTTCAGGGTTTTAGGTGCTAGGATTTTGGGCCAGGAAAAAAATATTCTAAAGCTTCAGGTCATGAACGAGTACGGCAACAGGACGGATGCCATGCTCTTTCGGGGCAAGGAGGAGTTCGAGGAACTCATTGTCTCGGAGTGGGGCGGCGGAGAGTTAAAGAGAATGTATCAGGGAAGGGAAAACGACATTGATGTGGCCCTGACATATTATCCTACCATCAACGAATTTCGCGGCGTTCGGTCCATACAAATTGTGGTGGGAAGTTTTTGCCGCATAAAAAAATAAGGGGGAAGCATATGATTCAAATTAGTTTGTGCATGATTGTAAAAAATGAAGAAAAAGTTTTGGCGCGCTGTCTCGACAGCATTGTGGACTTGATGGACGAGGTGATTATTGTGGACACTGGCTCCACCGACAAGACCAAGGAAATCGCCAAAAAGTATACAGATAAAATATATGATTTCCAGTGGGTGGATGATTTTTCCGCCGCCAGAAATTTTGCTTTTTCCAAGGCCACCATGCCTTATATCTACACAGCGGATGCCGATGAGGTTTTGAATCCGGAAAATCACCAGCGATTTCAGGACTTGAAAGAGGTCCTCTTGCCGGAAATCGACATTGTGCAGATGAAATATGGCAACCAGCTTGAGCACGGAACCGCCTACAATTTTGACGAGGAGTACAGGCCAAAGCTCTTTAAGCGCCTGCGGGAGTTTGTCTGGACCGAGCCCGTCCACGAGATGGTTCGCCTAGACCCCATAGTCTTTGACTCGGATATTGTCATCGACCACAGACCCCACGACAACCATGCCAAAAGGGATTTTGCTATTTTTCAAAAACAAATCAAAAAGGGTCTTCGCCTGTCCAAGCGCCTCCACCACATGTACGCCATGGAGCTCTACATTTCGGGGGACCAGGAGGATTTCTTGGAGGCAGAGGAGTTTTTTACCCAGACGGCCCTTGACCCCAACCGCAGTATAGATGAGGTCAAGGAGGCGGCCTGCATTGCCAGCCGCGCCGCCAGACTCCGAAAGGATGCCCACACGATGTTAAAAATGTCCCTCAAGGATTTGCTGAGCCAGGGGTCCTCGGAAATGTGCTTCGAGCTTGGCATGTACTTTCTGGACCAGGGGGACACAGAAGAGGCGGCCATGTGGTTCTACAATGCCCGCTACGAGACCCAGCCAATACTCAACATCCACGCCGGCACCGACTGGCCGGAGGAGAAGATGAGGGAACTGGGGATGGAAGTTGAATAGGAAGAAAAAGACAGAGGACACCAGAAGGTGTCCTTTTTTTTGCGGGGCGGCTAAGATATCAGCAAAAATCCCGGATATCATAGCCACCCCGCCCCACCTCACCACTCGCTCCAAAAAAATTTCAAAAACCCCTTGACAAATCTGTATTATTGTACTATTGTATTAAGTACATAATACAGTAATACAAAAGCTGCTGTATCTAGACAAGTGAAAGGAGTGATTGTGTGGCATGGAAACTTGATTCAAGCAAACCCATCTACATACAGCTCATTGAGGTACTTGAAGGTAGAATCGTATCAGGAGATTATCAACCGGGACAGAAAATCCCCAGCGTCAGAGAACTTGCAGGTGAGGCGGGGGTTAATCCAAATACTATGCAAAAAGCGCTGGTTGAACTTGAAAGCAAAGGTATGATTGTGACAAACAGGACTTCGGGACGCTACGTTACAGAGAACACAAAGGTGTTGGATTCCCTAAAGAATAGTAACGCAGATGAGTTTGTAGAGGAATTTATTAAGGGGATGAAGGGTCTGGGATTTTCAGAAAAAGATATCCGGGAAATCGTAGACAGTCACCTAAATGATTAAGAGAGAGGAAAGGGAATATTTATGAAACCTATCATAGAATGTAAGAATGTTACCAAGAAGTACGGTAGCTTCCGAGCTCTAGACAACATCAGCCTGCAGATTGAGCCAGGTTCGATCGTAGGACTTTTAGGGCCAAACGGAAGCGGCAAGACAACCCTGATCAAGCTGATTAATTCACTGATCAAGCCAGAGGAGGGCCAGGTCTTAGTAAACGGCATGGAGCCAGGAGTGGAGACAAAGAAAATCGTTTCCTATCTCCCGGACAGAATTTACTTTGACGACTACATGAAAGTCAAAGAACTCATGAAGTACTACATGGATTTTTATCAGGACTTTGACAGCGCCAAGGCAGAGAGGCTTTTGAATGATTTGGGAATTGACCCAAATGCCAAGATCAAGACCCTGTCCAAGGGAACCAAGGAAAAAGTTCAGCTGATTATGGTCATGAGTCGCAAGGCCAAACTTTACGTTTTAGACGAGCCAATCGGCGGGGTGGATCCAGCGGCCAGAGATTACATTTTGAACACCATTATTGGCAACTACGAGCCAGATGCCGCCATTCTTATATCAACACACCTAATTGGAGATATAGAAAAAATTCTCGACGACTGTCTATTTATACAAAACGGCAGGGTGGTCCTTCACAAGTCAGTGGACGAGATTCGTATGGAAAATGAGAAGAGCGTAGACGAAGTCTTTAGGGAGGTGTTCAGATGTTAGGGAAAATAATGAAATACGATTTTAAAAATCTTGGTAAGATGTTTATTCCTATGTATATAGGAATTGGTTTGCTTGCTATGTTTTCGCTGATGATGTCTGTTATGGAAAATGCCATGCCATCGAATGGCTTGTCTGTAATATCCTTGGTAAACAGTGGAGCACTTTTCCTTTTGGTGGCAGGTCTAATACTGGTGCCAATGGTGTCGCCTTTTATCTCGGGCTATAAATTCTTTGAGTCCATGGTAAAAAATCAGGGCTATTTGACCCATACGCTTCCGGTAAAAAAATCAACCTTGATCATTGGAAAAAATCTGACAGGAGGAATTTTTTGCCTGTTCAGCACCCTGGTTTCCATTGTGGTATTTGTCATTTATGTAGTACTGACCTGGGGAATGAATAGCAGGTTCGATTTTTCCGAGATTCTTGAGCCTATTCGTGTGGTTATGAATTCTCCGGAGTATATGAATCATAAGGGACAGATTCTCCTGATAATTTTTCTCTTTTTGGTAGGAGTTGTTTTGCAGATGTTTGGCAATGTGGGATTTATTTCCATGTGTGCTTCCATCGGTCAGAGAATGAACAAGAACAAGGGCGCGTGGACTGTGGGCGCCTACTTGATTATTAATTTTGCAGTTTCTACAGTTACTCAGCTGGTTATGGGATTCTTTGCAGTTATATGCCAGGGCTACTTTAATAACCTGGAGCAGCTTATAGAAGATCACAAATACTCTTATTTGATGCTTGTATTCCTATTTGCTATTGTGTTCAATGCTGTTTCTATCGTTATTTACAATGCCATTGCCATCCGTTTCTTTGACAAGAAAATCAACATGGAATAGTAATCCTTGCAAATTAACTCGTCTTTGTGTATAATAAGTTAGGTATGCGCTTAAAAGGTGCATCAAATGAGGAACAAGTGTGGAGACGAATGGAGGAAAAACTATGGTAACAGCTGTTGTAGGCGCCAATTGGGGCGACGAGGGAAAAGGCAAAATCACAGATATGTTAGGTGAGGAGTCTGATATTATTATCCGCTTCCAGGGAGGAAGTAATGCAGGACATACAATCGTAAACGATTACGGTAAGTTCGCGCTGCACATCCTGCCATCTGGAGTTTTTTATAATCATACTACCAGCATTATTGGAAACGGTGTGGCCCTCAATATTCCAGATCTTTTCAAGGAGATCCAGGGGATTGTGGACAGAGGCGTGCCAATGCCAAAGATTAAGGTGAGCGACCGCGCGCAGATTGTTATGCCATATCATATTTTGTTTGACCAGTACGAGGAGGAGCGTCTTGCAGGCAAGTCCTTCGGTTCTACCAAGTCTGGTATTGCGCCATTCTATTCAGATAAATATGCAAAGACAGGAATTCAGGTTTCTGAACTTTTTGACGAGGAGTCCTTG
>JAILSA010000230.1 GCA_024697885.1 Eubacterium sp.
AGGAATGCATTTTTGTGGTTAGGAAGAAATGACATAAAATGGTAAAAGATTAAGGTTATACTTTGCATGTAATATGACATGAAATTGGCATAGAGTTAGAGGCTGTTACCATCAGAAAGATTGAGTTGGCAGATGGCAGCACCAAGCAGACATTTTACAACGGATTCAACGACAACTGGTATATGTATCCGGGAACTGGATTGAGAATCACTTACAGTAATGACAACATAGATACCATTTACACTCAGCGTGCTTTCGTGAGTTCCAAGCAAAATAGCAATGGAGAACAGGTGAAGCCTGGTTACGAGGGTGCGGAGTGGAGAGTGTGCAGACTTTTACCTGTCATCGGCGGAGGGAACTTACTTCTTTGCACCAAGTTGTGTGGATGGATATTTAGATGTGACCTGCTATAGTTGCACCGATGGGGCTAGCGGAAGTTTTATAAGTCGGGAAAAGATAAGGCATATGCATTCCGCATGGATGCAAGTGCTACCTACAAAGTTGTAAAATCTGGAGATGGCCTTCCAAATGTCTATATTGTCCAGGGATCTGGCGATGAGGTCTATGGAGACTTCTATGAAGATGGAGATACTATTGCGCTTTCTGGACAGGTTTTGATTTTGGTGGAATCTGGCAATAACGAAAGTGGTGTTGTGCAGCTTTTGAACACGGAGGATTTTGAGGCCACCTCAGAGACTGCAGCCAAGCTTGTGAAGGTCGCTAATGCCAAGAAAATTAAGAACTACAAGGTGCCTAAGACAGTTAAAATTCAGGGTAAGACTCTGAAGGTAACCCAGATTGCCAGCAAGGCGTTTAAGGGCTGTAAAAAGCTCAAAAAGGTAACTCTTTCTGCTAATGTGAAGAAGGTTTGCAAAAAGGCCTTTTTTAAGAATAAGAAACTGAAAAAGGCTTTGAAAAAAGCAAAGATCGGATGCAAATTTAAGGTAAGTAAAAAATAATGAAAAAAAAGACGCAAAAGACTGTATGGAAAACTACATATCGTGCGTACTTGATACCAATTGTAATGGCAGTAGTAATACTGCCATTACTTGTCGTGTACAGAAATTTTTATAACCACCTGGCCAGCCAGCCCTGGGGTTCGGCAGGAGAATACATGGGGGACGCCTTTTTGGTGGAAAAAAAGGACTTCCTATATGTTATTGTGGGTACCATATTTTTTGCCCTGATTTCCTTTGCCCTCCTCCAGAGAAAGATTTTCTCTGTCCCCTCCTATTTTTCCCTTCTAGGGCTCTACCTCCTTTTGGCGGTGGCCTCCACTGTTTTTTCTGACCACCCGGGAATTTCCCTGGGAGGCCTAGGGGAAAATGTTCAGCCCCTGGGGGTCCTGATTGCCTACGGAGTCCTCTTTTACTACACCTTTGTGGTGGTGAGGGGCGAGGAGCAGGTTCGTCGAGAGATGCTCTTTTTCCTTCGCAGAATTTTTGTGGTGGCCTGCGGCCTTCTTGGCCTCCTTGGCCTCCTTCAAATCCTTGGGTTTGACTACATGGACCTGGGGCTTTTTGGCACAGACAAGGTCAGCATTATAGAAATGTCTAGAATTTACATAACCCTTTACCATCCAGACTATGTGGGCAGCCTAATGTGTCTCCTATTACCAGTGACTTTTTTGGGCGTTTTTTCCGAGGAAAAATTAAGCTGGAAGATCTTGTCGGGAATCGCCGGGGGACTGGGCCTAATGAGCGTCTTTGGAGCCCAGGCCAGGGCTGGCATTATGGTTGTGGCAATTCAGGGACTCTTTGCTCTGATTCTTGCCCTTGTGGCTGGGGACAAAAAGAGGGTTATCCTCTGCTGGCTCATTGGGCTTGTGGGATTTGTGGGCCTCTTTTTCTTGACGGACCGCCTTCAGGGGGGAGAGCTTGTCCAGAGATTTTTCCGTTCTTCTGGGGCCAAGATTAGTAAAAAAGGCTTTGATCAAATTGACACTTCCAGCAAAAACATTCGCTTTGCGGCGGAGGACATGACCTTTAGCCTGGCCTGGGAAGATCCTAAGGACCTAAAAAGCCTTGAAATCAAGGATGATAAGGGGCAGGACTTAAAAATAGAAGAGGGAGAGTGCCCTGAGGGGAAAAAGCAGGAGAAGGCCAGCCCTGCCAAGGCCCTGTCAGAAGCTCCATATTACCAAATCCAGGGCTGTAAAGATTTGGGACTTCGCCAGGCCTATTTCTTAGATGGCAAGGAAGAAGTCAGAGGTTATTTTGTATATGACGGCAAGAGGGCATGGTTTTTTGCCAAGAGGAAGGGCCAGTACCTTCTGATGAACCGTCAGGGGAATTGGGATCAGTGCATCTCCTCTCCAGGTGCCCTGCCAGACAAGATGAACCGCTTTGCCTCCTACCGGGGTTTTGCCTGGTCCAAGACCCTGGCCAAACTGGGTGAGACGATTTTCATTGGGGTGGGACCGGACCAGTATGTCTTTTTCTATCCTCACCAGGATTATGCCGACAGGGCCAGGTGCAAACTGGACACCACCATATATAACCGACCTCACAACTGGTATTTGCAGATGGCATCAGAGACAGGAGTGATCTCTGCCCTGTCCATCCTCGCCCTCATGATCATCTATTTTATTTTGTGGTTTAAAAACAGAAAAAAATATCAAAATAATTTTGAAAAAAAATTTAGTTTTACCTGTTTGATTTTGATTTTTGGCTATGGAATTATTTCCATGATCAACGACTCCATTGTGGTAGCAGCCCCTGTTTTTTGGACGGTTTTTGGGCTTTCCTTCGCCCTCCTTCCGGACTTGAAAATGGGCAAAAAAAATAAATCAAAAAAAGTTGAAAAAAAGTGTTGACAATGGTCAATATCTTTGATAAGATAATATTCGCTGACGCGGTAAAGAACAGCGCAGCAAAACAGCACAGAGTGCTGCAGAACCTTGATAATTGAACATTGAGACAACCTTGAAAGATTTCAAAAAATTATTTCAAGGG
>JAILSA010000264.1 GCA_024697885.1 Eubacterium sp.
TCCTTCATAAGAGACCGGTCAAAGCCAGAAAAGCGAAACCGAATCTTATATTTTTTTCTTCCATATACACTCTGTATCAGCTTGACTCCCAGGGAAACCACTGTGGTAATCAAAGCCATGCTGATGGATTTAAATCCCATAAAGAGGGCCAAAAGAATGCCTCCATGAGTCAAGAGGGTAGACACAATATTCATGCCCTTTAAAAAGACAAAGCCCTCGTTGGCCGAGATGATGGAGTTAAAAATCCCCAGCGGAAAGGAAAAAACCAGGTTGCCCAGGAGGATAATAAAAATCCACCGCAGGGTCCTTGTCTCCTCCGGGGTAAAGCCCTTTTGGAACAAAAAATCCAGGTTAAAAAATATGACAATTCCCGCTAAGAGAGCCACCAAAGCGATTCCTGTATAGAGAAGAAGGAACATGCCGTTAAGCTTTTCCTCTCCCTCCCTGTCCTTTTCCGCCTTGCACTTGGCCACATACCGAACCATGGTCTGGCTAAAGCCCAGATCCAATATGGCCAAAAAGGCAATGGTGGAGGCAGCTACCGAGTAGACACCGTACTCACTTTTTCCCAAAAAGCTAAGGAGTAAGGGGGTGTAAACCACTCCGATTAAGAAGGTAATTGCCAAATATACATAAGAGAGCATTGCTCCCGCCTTGCGCTGATTCATTCTTCCCCGGTCCTCTCCTTTGGATAATAAATTCCCTGAAATTCCTTGTAGCCCCTCTTGGTGTCCACATAGATGCCGTCGTGGGAAGGAACCTGAGCCTCCTTAGGGGGCAGTTCCATATAGTCCCCGAAAGCCATGTGAAGGTAGGTGTCATAGCCCACCGGCACTGGCAGCTTCACGTTCTCAAAGTCCTTTAAAACCGCCGAGGCAAAAATTTCCTTGGGATACTCATTTACCATGTAATTGTAACGAACACAGAGTTCTGTAATGTAATCGCACTGAGAAATGGGATACTTGGTCATGTGCTTTTCCGCCCACTTGGCCGTTTTATACCTTCTCTTCCAGCCCGGACGCAAAAGAAGCATGAATTTTCCAATGCCCTCTAGGAGTTTTCCCTTGCTAGATGGGGCCTCCTGATTGATAAAAATCTGATAGATCAGGCCCCAAAAGAGCTGCATCTTCCTCTTAAACCTTGAGGATGGACAGCCATCTAGGGGCAGGACCTCCAGGCGGATGCCGTGGGCCACCTCCAAATCCATCTGCCTCTCCTTAATAAAGGTGGTGTCCTCGTCGGTGATGGCTGTAATCTGTGACCTCTCAAAATGGTCCTCATCTGCCCGGCTCAGCCTATACTTGTTCTGGTCCATTTCCTCCACCCAGAGCCTGCACATTTTTTCATAGTCATCTCTTGGCATAAAAACATCCAAATCGTCGTCCCAGGGAACAAATCCCCCGTGCCGAATGGCTCCGATACAGCCTCCGCCACACAGGTAAAAAAGAAGGCCGTGTCGCTCACAAAATTCCCGGAAGACCAGGGTGATTTCTAAGCACTTATCTTGCAATTCTCTTAATTCCATATTGACACCTACTTTTCCTTTAAGTAATACTTGCCGCGATAATCTGTATAGGGATGGTCAAAATCCAGATAAATACAGTCGTGGTGGGCCACCTGCTTGTCCTTGGGTGGCAGTTCCATATAATCTCCAAAGGCAGTTTTTAAATACTCATCATAGCCCACAGGCAGGGGCATTTTGGCATCTTCAAAATCCACCTCAATGTAGTTGGCAAACCACTTTTTGTCATACCAGTTTTTCATGTAGCCAGGTCCCGAACAGAGTTCTGTAATTCCCTGGCAGTCCTTAATGGCATACTTGGTCATGTGGCGCTTGGCTGTGGACCAGATCTTGTAGCGGATCTTTTTGCCACGAAAAATTCCAAGCAAAACCCGGCTGCCAAGGGCCATGAGGCCACCGTGATTCTCCGGCACCGTCTGGGCGCAAAAGAGGGAATAAATCAGGGCCCATACAACCTGTTTTTTTCGCTGGAATTTGGAATCCGGATAGCCGTCAATTGGAATCACATCTAGCTGAACTCCGTGGACAATGTCCAAATCCTTCTGGTAGGGCTTAATGTAAGTAGTCCTCTTGTCCCTCAATGTGGCAAAAAGGTTGTAGTCCACCTGGTCCTTGGACTGGGTGGAAATCACATAGTCTGCTGCATGACGACACTCATTCCAATGGGCCACAAAGTACTCGTAGTCCTCTCTCGGCATAAAAAAGTCCAGATCGTCGTCCCAGGGAATAAAGCCCCCATGGCGAATGGCTCCGATGCACCCCCCTCCGCAAAAATAGGCAATCAAACCGTTTTGCCTGCAAAAATCCCAAAAGGCCTTGGCCATCTTCAGGTTGACGGCCTGCATCTTTTTTAACTCTTCCTCTGTATATTTATGGACATGTTCTTCCACTATTTAAGCACTCCTTTACTCGATTCACCGATTGACACTCCCTATGTTTGCGCCGAAAGAAAGGCATCTCCACCAGGCCTTTCCAGGTTCCCACTCCATAAGCCACATGGAGAAGGAGAAACAAAAATGGCAAGAGCAGGTGGCTTATGCACATGCTCTTATGCTCCTTCCGGCTGGCTCCCACCGCCATAGCCCCCATGGCAATGGCCAGGATTCCATACATGGACCACATAAGAATGGCCAGGTAGGGAAAATGAAAGCCCGCCATAACTCCCGTAGATACAATAGCAAAGACAAAGGCCGCAGGCACCAGGTGGTAGAGGGATAAACATCCCGGACAAACTCCCAGAGTCAGGCCAATCCAGTAGCCGTTTCCAAACTTTTGTTTGAGCATTTTTCCCAGGCTCGGCCTGATATATTGGTAGGAAATAATATCTGGGGACATACAGAGCTTATAGCCCTTTTGCCTTATTCGGTAGTGGAACTCATTGTCCTCTGTCCTGCCTAAATCCTCTCGAAATCCGCCTACATCTTCTAAGACCTGTCGGCGGTAGGCCGCGTGGAAAAAGGTGTTTACATAGGCCCTCTCCCCCTTGCGTCTGGCAGATGAAATACTGCTGCCAAAGAGGGATTCCTCCGCCAGTAGAAGGGTGTCAGAAAAACCTCCCTCTCCCTCTGACAGGGTTGGTCGCATTCCGCCTGAGACCATTTCTCCCCGGGAGAGGTTTTCCACATTTTTCTCCACAAATTCCTCTGGAATGTGGCTGTGGGCATCCACCCTTATCAGCACATCTCCCTGAAAGGCGCAGATCACAGAATTCCATCCGCTGGCCTGGTTACCTCCCTGGTTTTCCAAGACCTGAATCTTCCAAAATTCCTGACTTCTCTCCTCCTGAAAGGATTTCATAAGCTCTCTGGTGCCATCTGTGGACCCGGAGTCCGCCAGAAGGATTTCTAACTGGCTGTGGTCGTAGGTCTGCTTACACAGGTCCTCTAAAAGTCCTGGCAAATATTTAATTTCATTTAGGGCAATAATGCCTACTGTTACCTTCATAGAATTTCCTCTTTGCCTAAAATTTACACATATTCGATTATTTTACCATGTTTTCCCAATAATTTCCAGTCCCTATCCCCTCTGCCCCATCTTGCCTGACAGGTCAA
>JAILSA010000037.1 GCA_024697885.1 Eubacterium sp.
GGGGAGGCAGGGTGGTCTCCCACTCCACCAGGTCTGCCACCTGGTCTCCGAACAGGTGACGGATTTCCTCGAGGCTGGCATCCGTGTCCTCCACGGTGTCGTGAAGGATGGCGGCGGCAAGCAGGTGGGGATCATTTGTTATGGTAGCCACGATTTCGGCGGCCTCCATGCAGTGAATAATGTAGGGAAAGCCGTGGCCCTTGCGCTCGGCTCCCTGGTGTTTTTCCGTGGCAAAAATTGTTGCCCGATCAAACAAGTCTGTGTTCATACAATCCCCCCTCTCTAAGAATAGTTTAATTCCTGGGAGGGGGGATGTCAACGAAGAGAGAAAAAATGCCTACAAGGTGTGGAAAAATATGCTATAATGAGAGACAGATTGTGTTAAAGGAGAAAAAAATATGTTTATGAAAAAAGGCACTAGGGTGGGGCTGATGGGCCTTTTGGTATTTTCTATTTTTTTGGGAACATTGAGGCCTAGGGAGGCAGAGGCCAAGATGACGGTGGAAAAGATCAAAGCCTACTATATGGTAATGGATGCGGATACAGGAGAGGTTTTGGCCTCTCGCAAAGCAAAGAAAAAGATTTTGCCCGCCTCCACCACCAAGGTGCTGACGGTTATTACGGCCATCGATCAAATGGTCCTTAAGGGCATTGACATGGAGGACTATGTCAAGGTCACAAAAAAGATGATTAAGAGTGTTCCATACGGAAGCAAATGCGCCTATTTGCATGCCAAATCCCGCTACAAAATGAAGGACATTATCGGTCTGGTTATGGTGGCTTCGGCGGCGGATGCGGTTAAGGTTCTGGAAAAGAGACTTTTTAAAACAGAGAAAATCATGGCCAGAAAAATGAATGCCAAGGCCAAGGCAATTGGCATGACCAAGTCTAATTTTAACAACGGCATCGGCCTAGACAAGTCCAGCGGCTACAAGGGAATTTACACCACAGCTGAGGACATGGCCAAGTTGGCTTTTTATGCCAACGAAAAATATCCGGCAGTGGGCCAGTACAGCAAGAAGAAAAAAATCCGAGTTCACGATAAGAAGGCTAAGTACTACCATGTGCTTCGCAGCACCAACCAGTTTTATACCTACGCGGGTTACAGCAAGAAAAAGTACAAGATCACGGGAATGAAGACCGGTTTTACCACTCCGGCAGGGTCAACACTTTTGACCAAGGCAGAGGGAAAATCGGAGGAATATCGTAACCTGATTGTGGCAGTTTATCATGTGAGGGGCAAGGAAAATGTCTATCAGAACACCAGACTCTTGTTAGACCGATACATTGGGAGGGAATGAGAATGAAGAGCAGTAAGCACAAGGTACAGTATTACGAGACAGACAAAATGGGCATTGTCCACCACTCCAACTACATTCGCTGGTTCGAGGAGTGTCGAGTGGAGGCCATGGAAGAAGGTGGCCTCGGCTACGATGTCATGGAGGAAGAGGGAATTATTTGCCCGGTGAAATCTGTGTCATGCAATTACGAGCAGGCGACTAAGTTTGGAGAGACAGTGGAAATCCAGGCCCGGGTGGAGAAGTTCAATGGAATCCGCCTAAAGATAGATTACCAGGTGGTTGAGGTGGAGACTGGAGACCTAAAGTGCACAGGAAGCTCGGAGCACTGTTTCTTAGATGATAAGGGCCATCTTTTGAATCTAAAGAAGGTCAGCCCAAGGTTTTACCAGCTTTTTCAGGAAATCGGAAATTAAAGTGAAAAGAAGGTCCAGAGAAAATCTGGACTTTTTTTGAATAAAAATATATAATTTATTATAAGTAACTAAAAAAAATAGAAATAACGTATAGGAGGAGTGGGCGTAAAATATATAAAATTTAAAGGAGGATTTTTGTATGAACTATGAAGTTAAGGGAACACCATTGCCAGTGGTAGAGTGTACTCTGGCAGCAGGAGAGAGCATTATTTGTGAGGGTGGAGCCATGAGTTGGATGTCCGGAAATATGGAGATGGAGACCTCTGGTGGTGGACTTGGAAAAATGTTTTCCAAGGCATTTTCCGGGGAATCCATGTTCCAGAACAAGTACACAGCAGTTGGCGGCGAGGGTACCATTGCCTTTGCATCCAGCTTTCCGGGAAATATTTTGGCGATAGAGATTGGCCCTGGCAAAGAAGTCATTTGCCAGAAGTCAGCCTTTTTGGCAGCTACTCCTGGAGTAGAGCTTTCCATTCACTTCCAGAAAAAAGTGGGAGCTGGTTTCTTCGGAGGAGAGGGCTTCATTATGCAGAGGCTGTCAGGAAACGGAATTGCTTTTGTAGAGGTTGACGGATCTGTTGTGACCAAGGAGCTGGCAGCAGGCCAGAAGATTGTCATCGACACCGGATATCTGGCAATGATGGATGCCAGCTGCAGCATGGATATTGTGACGGTAAAGGGTCTTAAAAACAAGCTTTTGGGTGGAGAAGGCTTCTTCAACACCGTGGTAACTGGTCCAGGAAAGGTATCACTTCAGACCATGCCTGCTTCTCAGGTGGCAGGTGCCATTCAGCCATTTATCGTTACCTCATCTAACTAGCAATCAAAAAAACCAGGGCGGTGGACCTGCTGTTTCTTATGACTACAGCGGTGTCCACCGTTTTTTATTTTGTGGACAAAAAAATTGTGTTATAATAGGGATAGAAAAAACAGGGAGGTTTTTGATATGAAAAATAAGATAAAAACAGCAATGAGAGCCAGTATTTTCCTAGCCCTCCTAGTAGCAGTAGGATTTGTGGCAGTGCCTCAGTCAAAGGCGGCGGCCACAGCGGAAAATAATTATAAGCAGGGAAAGGTCTACAAGATTGGACCTAAATCAAAACCCTACAAAAAGAAAAAGATGAAGTCCAAGTTTTA
>JAILSA010000088.1 GCA_024697885.1 Eubacterium sp.
CAAGGAAGAGCTAAATGATTGCAAGTCAAGAATCGAGGGCATTGAAAACGAACTCAAGATTCTTCTCCTGCCAAAAGACCCTAACGATGACAAAAATGTAATCGTGGAAATCCGCGCCGGCGCCGGTGGGGACGAGGCGGCTCTTTTTGCTGCAGACCTCTACCGCATGTACTGTAAATTTGCGGAGAAAAATCGTTGGAAAATCGACACCATGAACTCCAACGAAAACGGAATCGGCGGTTTCAAGGAAATCGTATTTATGATCAACGGACTTGGTGCCTACTCAAAACTCAAGTACGAGAGTGGAGTACACCGCGTACAGAGAATTCCTGCCACAGAGTCCGGCGGCCGAATTCACACCTCCACAGCTACCGTGGCCATTATGCCAGAGGTGGAAGAGGTAGAGGTAAATCTCGACCTGAACGACTGCCGATTTGATGTTTTCCGTGCGTCCGGTAATGGAGGTCAGTGTGTCAATACCACAGACTCCGCTGTCCGCCTGACCCATATTCCAACGGGAATCGTAATTTCCTGTCAGGATGAAAAGTCCCAGTTGAAAAATAAGGATAAGGCCCTCAAGGTTTTGCGCGCCCGTCTCTATGAGTTAGAGCAGGCCAAGGCCCATGACGCCGAGGCAGAGGCCAGAAGAAGCCAGATCGGAACAGGAGACCGGTCAGAGAAGATTCGTACCTACAACTATCCACAGGGACGCGTCACTGACCACCGCATTAAGCTGACCCTCCACAAATTGGATTCCATCATCGGCGGAGATTTGGATGAGGTATTGGACAGTTTGATTGCCGCAGACCAGGCAGCCAAGCTGGCAAAGATGAATGATTAGTGCATAGTTACTAATTTTGCATAAAAAAAAGAGGATATTATTGGTTTTTTATGCAGAATGACAAAAAAATAACGATTTGAAAAAAATCGTTGCGAAAAAAAGCTTTTGTATATATAATGTAAAAGTATTATTTTGAAAAAACATGTCGAAAGGAGTTCGTTATGAGCGAAAACACTTGTCTTGAGAAACAGCCTATCACCGATGAGCTGCTTCAGAAAATGGACGCATATTGGCGTGCAGCAAACTACTTGTCAGCAGGACAGTTGTATCTGTTGGACAACCCATTGTTACGTGAGCCACTGACAATGGATCATGTAAAGAAAAAAATTGTAGGACACTGGGGAACAGTTCCTGGACAGAACTTTGTATGGACACACTGTAACCGTGTAATCAAGAAGTATGATCTTGATATGATCTACATCTCTGGTCCTGGTCATGGTGGAAACTTCCAGATCGCTAATACCTACATCGAGGGAACTTACAGTGAGGTATATCCTAACATTTCTGAGGACCTTGATGGTATGCAGAAAATGTTCAAGCAGTTCTCATTCCCATGTGGAGTACCTAGTCACTGTGCACCAGAGACTCCAGGTTCTATCAATGAGGGTGGTGAGCTTGGTTATTCAGTCGCTCATGCATTCGGTGCAGTATTTGATAACCCAGATCTGATTGCAGTACCTGTAGTTGGAGATGGTGAGGCAGAGACTGGCCCACTTGCAACTTCATGGCAGTCAAATAAATTCTTGAATCCTGTAACAGATGGTGCCGTTCTTCCAATCCTTCACATGAATGGTTACAAGATCAGCAACCCTACAGTATTCGCACGTATGTCTCATGAGGAAGTAGAGAACTTCTTCAAGGGATGTGGATGGGATCCAATCTTCGTTGAGTGTAAAGACGAGATGAACGATGGAATCGACCCAACAGATCACATTGCAGTACACAGAGCTATGGCTGAGGCTATGGACGCTTGTATTGATAAGATTAAAGAGATTCAGAAGAATGCTCGTGAGAACAACGATGCAAACAGACCAGCTTGGCCAATGATCGTTCTTCGTACACCAAAGGGATGGACAGGTCCTCAGGTAGTAGACGGACTTAGAATCGAAGGTTCTTTCCGCGCTCACCAGGTACCAATGTCTATGGAGAAACCAGAGCATTTGGATCAGTTGAAAGAGTGGTTGCTCAGCTACAAGCCAGAGGAGCTCTTCAATGAGGATGGTTCTGTAAAAGATGAGATCAAAGAGATGACTCCAAAGGGAGATGCTCGTATGGGAGCTAACCCACATGCAAACGGTGGTCTTCTTCTGAAGGATCTTCGTCTTCCAGATTTCCGCAACTATGGACCAAAGGTTGAGAAACCAGGTGCTACAACAGCTCAGGATATGATTGAGCTCGGCGCTTATGTTCGCGACATCTTTGAGTTGAATAAAGATAACAAAAACTTCCGTATCTTCGGACCAGACGAGTCTATGTCTAACCGTTTGTATCATGCATTCGAGGTAGAGAATCGTCCTTGGAACGCAAATACATACAGTGATGATGACAACCTTGCTCAGAACGGACGTATCATGGATGGTATGCTTTCCGAGCATATGTGTGAGGCTTGGTTGGAGGCTTACTTGTTGACAGGACGTCACGGATTCTTCGCTTCTTACGAGGCATTCATCCGTGTAGTAGATTCCATGGCGGCTCAGCATGCTAAATGGTTGAAGGTTACAAACCAGCTTTCCTGGAGACAGCCAATCGCTTCCCTGAACTTCATCCTTACATCAAACGTATGGCAGCAGGATCACAACGGATTTACACATCAGGATCCAGGATTCTTGGATCACTTGGCTAACAAGAAGGCTGACGTAGTTCGTATGTATCTGCCACCAGATGCTAACTGCTTGTTGTCTTGCTTCGATCACTGTGTAAAGAGCAAGAACTATGTAAACGCAATCGTTGCTTCTAAGCACCCAAGTAAACAGTGGTTGACTATGGAGCAGGCTGTTAAACATTGTACCCAGGGTATCAGTGTTTGGGAGTGGGCAAGTAACGATCAGAACGAGGAGCCAGACTTGATCATGGCTTGTTGTGGTGACACTCCTACATTGGAGACATTGGCTGCAACAACAATTCTTCGTGATGCTATGCCAGAATTGAAGATTCGTGTAATCAACGTTGTTGACTTGTTCAAACTTGAGTCTGACAGCAGACATCCACACGGACTTTCCGATCGTGAGTACGATGCATTGTTTACAAAGGATACACCAGTAATCTTTGCATTCCACGGATACCCAACTCTGATCCACGAGTTGACATTCGAGAGAACAAACAAGAATGTTTCTGTTCATGGATACTTGGAGGAAGGAACAATCACAACTCCATTCGACATGAGAGTTCAGAACCAGATCGACCGTTTCAGCCTGGTAAAAGATGCAATTATGCACTTGCCACAGCTTGGAAACAAGGGATCTTACCTGATCCAGCAGATGAACGACAAGCTTGTTGAGCACAAGCAGTACATCGCTGAGTACGGACAGGATCTTCCAGAAATTCGTGAGTGGGAGTGGCACTAAGAAATATTTAGCCACTGTGACTAATTGAAGATTAAATTTGAGGGAGCATCGTTTCGGTGCTCCTTCTTTGTATTATGGGAGGATAAAAATGTCAGAGACATTTGAAATGAGGCC
>JAILSA010000099.1 GCA_024697885.1 Eubacterium sp.
TGTCCTTTGAATAGGCCATATCCTGTCCCACAAGAGCCAGGTTTTTTGCCCCCAGGTCCTGACAAATAGCAAAAAAGGAAGTGGCACCATTTCCCCCATAGCGGTAAGTGGATTTTTCCACCTTGTACTCCCCGTACATAAGGTCTGGCAAGCCATTATCATAGCCAAAAATTTTCGGTCCCCTCTGCTGATCTAAGACTTTATGACTTGCATTTAGCAGGGTGAAAATCGGAATATCTTTTACCCTCTCATCCTCAAAAAATCCTAGGGGTTTATCTGCCTCTACCAAAATAAAGGCATCTGGAATAATATCCTGACTCATTAAAAATGGTAGGGCAGAATCCACAGCAAATACATAAGCTCTGTCTCTTCCCTCTTTTATTGTATCAATTTCCTCTTTCAGCGAAGGACCTGCACCCAGGAGAAGAACTGGGACCTCTGGGTCCCATACCCTTCTTAAGTTTGGCACTGTGGTACAATCTCCCAGCCCCTGCATATTGTGAAGCTGGTTGTAGGGAGATAGGTGAATAAATCTCCTTGTAGTGTTTTTGTTGGAGTAAAGCCGTCCCACCCCATCCATATAGTAATCCACAAAAAATCTTAGGGATTTTGGAAAAATTTCCCCATAATATGGGCAGGTCAAGAAACACCTACTCTGAGAATTTTCTATTGTCAGCATTTCTTCCATAACACCGGAATACATTTCTTCGTTGTAGCCCTCTACAATCACCCTAACTCCCCTTTGTTCAAAAAAACAAGTCAAATCATAGTGGTCAAGGGCATAATCAAAAATTTTCTTCGATGGTTCGTAGATTAAAATCTTGTTGTCCAAATTCTTTTTTCCCAATAGTGCTCTGGCAAAAGCACCATTTCCCAGACCAAACATAAACAAATTCGCCTGATCACTTATGTCTTGTCCCTCCATCCATACACCTGCCTCATGAACAGGATCATAGGGACTATTCATACGAAAAATATTACCATCACAGGTTTTTACACAGAGGGCCCCTAGCTCACTGTTTGTCTCCATGTTATCCACTTCCACAATCTGATCTGTATTTTCTCCTGCAGGATTTTGCTTGATCTTCTCGTATAATTCTGGAAACCCTCTACTTATGGCCTGTAGATTTTTCTCTCTCATATTCATATTCTCTACCCCTCTATATCAAAAAAGGCAGGGAATAAATTCCCTGCCTTCAATTTTTTTAATCTAATCTTACTGTAGAAGACTAAGCACTCCCTGAGTTGACTGATTTGCCTGAGCCAGCATGGATGTTGCTGCCTGCTGCAAGATATTCTCCTTGGAGAATTTTGTCATCTCATCCGCCATATCTACATCGCGGATTCTAGATTCTGCTGACTGTAGGTTTTCTGATGTGTTTTCGTTATTTTTAATGGTATACTCCAAACGGTTCTGGATAGCACCAAGCTGTGATCGAGTTGTTGACAATGCTGTAATATTTGCTTCAATTTTTTCAATTGCCGCTGTAGCTTTGGAATAACTTGAAACCTGTGTTGAGATATCTGTCATTACTGTTGGATCAATTGTAATCTCAATATCCTGTTCCTTATTTGCACCTACCTGAAGATGTTTACCGCTAAAAGATCCATTACAAAGCTTCTGGGTATTATATTCTGTCTGAGTTGTAATACGATCAAATTCTGCTTTCAGTGCTGTTAACTCTTTTGCAATAGCTTCACGGTCAGATGCAACATTGGTATCATTCGCTGCCTGTACTGCCAGCTCACGAGCTCTCTGCAAGATAGAATGCTGCTGATCCATAGCTCCCTCAGCTGTCTGGATCAAGGAAATACCATCCTGTGCATTATCTGCTGCTCTGTTCAGGCCTCGAACCTGTCCGCGCATTTTTTCAGAAATACTAAGTCCTGCTGCATCATCTGCTGCTCTGTTAATTCTGTATCCACTGGAAAGCTTCTCAGTCGCCTTCTGCAAGTTTCCTGCTACGATTCCCAATTGTCTGTTAGTGTTCATAGATGCCATATTGTGCTGAATAATCATAATATATTCCTCCTTGATGATCTCATCGCATCCATGCCGAGATTCCTTGTTTTATTTAGCGACTTCCCTTCCGCTGTTGTGTTTTCTTACACCTTATATATCGGCCCTATTTTATTTTCCTTAACCCCTTTTTCAAATTTTCTTTTTTCTTCCTTTAACCGCCTATTTATGGTATATTTGTTATAGATTAGAAGGAGGTATTCCATGATTTTTCAAGATGATTTTTTCTTAAATGAAATTCGCAATGATTTCGAGGTTCCCGCTCTGATGAAAAGAGCCTGGGCCGCTCAGCTAGAGGTGTTAGAAGTTGTTAGAACAATTTGCCAAAAAAACAAGCTCACTTACTTTGCCTCAGACGGAACCCTGTTAGGCGCCATACGCCACAACGGCTTTATTCCCTGGGACGACGATATTGATATCTGCATGCTGAGACCAGATTATAATAAATTAAGAAAAATTCTGCCGGACCAACTTCCTCCAGGCTTTATTATTGACGGTACTTTTTCCTCCGAGAAAAAATACCAGGTTCTAAATAGTAACCCCCAACTTCGAGTTGTAGCCTTGCGAGAGCTGTGGGATTTTGACCAATATATTCAACGATTTCACGGATACCCCTTTCCCGTTGTCGGAATAGATATCTTCCCCTTAGACTATATCCCAGACGATTCTGAGGAGGCAAAGATTCAACAAGAACTGGTCAACCTAGGTACTGATATAGCAAGCAACTGGTATATATTAGATGAGAAAATTCGCAATGATCGAATAAAAATATTTGAAGAATATACGGGAGCCCAGTTAGATCATGACAACCTCTTAGTATCCCTTTGGCGACTTGTAGACAGTCTCGCGTCTCTATATACGCAAAAGGACGGCTCCAAATTAATGAATATGGCCTACAAGATAGGTCCTTTTTCAGCGGATTGGTTCCAATCGTCAATGACCCACAACTTTGAAAACACTGAAATTAACGTTCCAAAAAACTATAAAGAAATACTTACTACCTTCTATGGGGATTATCAGAAGCTCGTTCGAAACACGGCCCTACACCATTACCCCTATTATGAGGAAATGGAAAAAAATTTCCTTGCTCCCCTGCGCGATGCTGGAATCCAGGATGACACGGAAACAATTATACAGAAACTATTGAACAAGGAATTTAGTATTACATTTAATTAAGGAGATATATATGCATTTTGAAGCCGATTTTTTCCGAGCAGAAAAGAGGTGCGACTTCCAGGTTCCTTCCATGATGAAGCACGCATGGGCTGCTCAGCTTGAAGTCCTAGACCTGGTATCGGAAATCTGTAAAAAATATAATCTTACCTACTATGCAGACTGGGGTACTCTACTCGGTGCTATTAGGCACAAGGGGTTTATCCCCTGGGATGACGACATTGATATTGCCCTAAAAAGACCGGATTATGAGACTTTACTAAAAGTTCTCCCAAAAGAATTACCAAAGGGTTTTGCCATAGGCGGATACCTTTCTGATAATTCTACTACCGATATAAATACTATTTTGGCGCCTCTAAGAGTAAATGCCCTGTTGTCCCAATGGGACAGCTATACAGATTATATAGATTATTTTCATGGCTACCCTTTCCCTTTTGTCGGAATTGACCTCTTCCCCCTAGACTATGTTACGGAAAATCCCGAGGAAGCAGACATTCAAAAAAATTTAATCACAATCACCGCCAAAATAACTCTAGATTGGAATAACCTGAATCCACAAGAAAAAAAGGAAAAACTGAATTTACTTCAAGACTATACTGGCGTCTCCCTTCCAGAGGATAACACGCTAATCCATCTTCGACGCCTAATAGACTCTCTCAGTTCCATATTTCAGGAATCCGACGGGAATCAACTTTGCCACCAAATCGAAAATGCTATAAAAAGTCCCAATGTCTATCCGGCCTCCTGCTTTGAATCTTCCTTAGGACTTCCCTTCGAGAATTCCTACATTTCCGTTCCTAACGGATACGAAGAAATCCTCACTCTTATGTATGGAGACTACCATAAAATCATAAAATTTCAAAACTCGCACGACTATCCCTATTATAAAGAAATGGAAAAGACCTTTCTTTCAAGCATGAAGCAAGCAGGAATTCACGACTCCATAGATATCATTGTGAACAAGCTGATGAATCACGAGATAACTTTAAATCTACAATAAAAAACCTGCAACCCCGAAGGGTTGCAGGCCTGCAAACAAAACGTTGTGCTGTTTTTGTTCAATGAATTCGCCCTTAGCCGAGCAGTGACAATACTCCCTGGTTTGCCTGATTTGCCTGAGCCAGCATGGATGTTGCTGCCTGCTGCAAAATGTTCTCCTTGGAGAATTTTGTCATTTCCTCTGCCATATCTACATCGCGGATACGAGATTCTGCAGCCTGCAGGTTCTCAGCGGTGTTGTCAGAGTTCTTAACAGTGTACTCCAAACGGTTCTGGATAGCACCGAGTTTAGAACGGGTAGTAGACAAATTCGTAATGTTGGTATCAATAGATTCGATTGCCGCTGTAGCTTTAGCATATGTAGATACTTGAGTGGAAATATCTGTCATTTCTGTTTTGGAGATATCAATGGCAATTGACTGATTCTTGTTTGCTCCAACCTGAAGATTCTTTCCTGTGAAGGATCCATTGCAAAGCTTCTGAGTATTGAACTCAGTCTGACTTGTAATACGATCAAACTCGTTCTTCAGAGCGGTCAACTCTTCTTTGATAGCAGTACGGTCAGCTGCTACGTTGGTATCGTTGGCTGCCTGTACAGCAAGTTCACGAGCACGCTGCAAGATTGCATGCTGCTGGTCCATCGCACCCTCAGCTGTCTGAATAAGAGAAATACCATCCTCGGCATTGTCAGTAGCTCTGTTCAAGCCTCGAACCTGGCCTCTCATCTTCTCAGAAATACTAAGTCCTGCTGCGTCATCTCCAGCACGGTTAATTCTGTAACCACTGGAAAGTTTCTCTGTGGACTTCTGCAAGTTCTTTCCTACGATTCCCAATTGTCTGTTGGCGTTCATTGACGACATGTTGTGTTGTACTATCATAAGTCATTCCTCCTTGAATTTGCATCGGCATCCTTGCCGACGGTGTTTTGTTTTGCTTCTTGTATTATATATCGGACCCTTTTCAGAATCCTTTATAGCAAAATGCAAATTTTTTTAAAAAATTTTGCATTTTGTACAAGATCTACTTTGTCTCGTTGAAATAATAGGACTGTCCCGTCATATTTCCACCTGTCATATTCTGCATATAGGTATTGGTGGTCCGGCTATTTACATGAAAATCACGGATATCCTTTCTCTGATCCGACAGATAAGCCTTAAATCTTATGCTGTTCTGATTTTCCAAGGCCTGTATCTCCACTCCCAGCTCTGAAACCTGCTGAATTAACTTCTGCATAAGGAGAATCTCTTCCTTGTAGGACTGTCTATGATTTACAATCTCTTCCTTCACCTGCTTGAACAAGCGGTCAAATCCCTCATCCATTTGATTTAATTGTTCTATGTAGTCACCCTTGCGATCTACCGAGCGCTGGAACCCATCTACATCTAGCTCCTGTCCCTTTAGCATATGTTCCTGCTTCTTGGTCAAATCCAAGAGATTCGTCAGGATGCTCTTCTTTCTTCTAAGGCTGTCAAGCATCATACTGACATATACTGTCTTCTCTGTCTGACTATCCATCCATCCACATCCTAACTGTAACTACTTTTTCTCACCTGCCAGGCGCATAACCTCTTTCCAGGTATCTCGCATCTCTCGAATTCTCTTTAGGGCCTCCTCAAGTTCTGTAGCGCTCTTCTTGATATTGGCCTCTCTGAGCTGCCAAAGAATATAATCATATACCCGGTCAAAATCTTCCCATACCGGATATTTGTGGTCCAGGGTTACCTGGAGTTCCGTAATAATATCCTTGGCTCTCATTATATTATTATGTACTTTCTCGTAATCCTTCTTCTCCAAACCTATAAGGGCAATGTTACAAAACTTAATTGCTCCCTCATAGAGCATAAGAGTTAATTCTGCTGGAGAGGCTGTCAAGATCGCATTTTTTTGATATGTATTAGCTAAATTCTGATTCATGCTTTCCTCCCATCCGGGGCTTAAAAACTCCGTTTGATTACATCCTCTTCATATCCAATATTATACCATATTAGGTACAATATTGGATATGATTTTTACATTAAAAATTAATTAACTTCCTAGGAGTCCTCCCAAAGAACTCTGCTGGGCCTGAAGCTTGGCCATGGCTGTCTCCATTGCGGTAAACTTGGCATAATAGGCATCTTCCATACTTGCCAGCTTATCCTCCCAATCACTGATCTCTGACTTGTAATTCTTAAGGTCACTGGTGATCTTCTTGTCATTGTAGAAGGTCATAGCACTGCTGACGGAAGATGATTTCATCTTGTCTGACATTACGGTATTTAATTTACCAATTACACCAGTTAAGACATTAATTACAGCTTCCGGATCCTCTTCTAAGGCCGCTCTCAGTTTGTCAGTCTTGTCTGCGTATACCGCATCCGAAGAATCACCATAGATATGATACTGACCTGCATCTGTATAATCTGTAGATGTCATAATTCCAAAGCTGGCTAAAGAATACTTCTTGCCGTCGTACTCTACCTGGGTCTGCATGGCTGATTTCATGGAGTTCATAATACTATTTAAGGTAGTATCTCCTCGAAGCAGAGAATTTTTGATCTTATCCTCCCAAAGTTTTACATCATCATCTGTCATTGCCTCTTTTTCCTCTTTGGTGAGAGGATTATAGTCTCTGGCAGACTCTGCATTGTAATCCGTATACATCTCCTTAATTACTGAGTTATACTCTGTAAAGAAGGTCTTGATGGAGTCATATACACTGTCAATATCGTTGGTGACTGAGAAGGATACGGTCTCTCCCTTATCTGTAGTAGATGTCAAATCAATGCTGAGACCATTGGCCGATACGGTAGCTGTAGAGGAAGTAAGTTCTGCACCATTTAAAATGATTTTACTGTCCGAAGCTGCAATAAAAGCCATTCCGGATGGAATACTTGAGTTAGTTGAAGCATCTGTAGTTCCTCCATTCACTGTTACATTTCCATCGCTGTCCACAGCCACATCTGCCAGTCCCAGAGAGGACAGGGTTCCCACAGATACAGAATCACTTCTGTCTTCCACGCTGGCATAGGCACTGACCGCTGAAGCGATCTGAGCCTTTAGGCTATCTGCATCCTTGCCCTCTGTTCCCTCAAATCCTGAGACACTAGAGGCGTCTGTTGTACCATAGTACTTACTCAGAGCCTCACTAGAGAGGGCCTGAACCTCTGCATCTGAAACACCAGAATAAGCTGCCGCATCAATCTGACTCTGGACATCTTCGTTGTTAGCCACCTGGTCATTGACATAGGTGGTAGTGTCTGAATCTGCCTTAGCCTTATAAGCTGTCTCATAGGCTGCTATAGCCTGTTCCTGAATATACTCTTCTCTTGTCTGTTCTGGGTCTGTCAGGGCATCATAGGCATTGCCATACTCTGTGACCTTGTCTTCTGACACATAACCATATTCTGTGGATATACCAGAACTTGTGGCCTCATCTGTAAAATAATCTCCCTTAACAGACTCCATAGCTGCACTTAAATAACTGTCATAATTTTCCCCGTAGAGTTTTGCCTTTACATAGGTTGTGGCACGGGCCTCTGCCTTGGTGGCATCATCATCTGCCATAGCCTGGGCAATATCCTCCAGGGCATCGTTGTACTCGTCCGTGTCTGTACCTGATGTCCTAAGGGTCTCCATAGCTGCATCTACAATAGCCTTATGATCTGACGAGAGATTCGCGTATCCCACAGCCTCTTTCAAAGCAGTTGATGCCTCTAATTCGCTGCTTGATACTGCTCCTGTGGAGATAGAAAAGGCATTGTCTAGTCCTGTCTCCTTGCCGCTGATAAAAAATCTTTTCTGCGTCGTATCGTAGTTGGCATTTAGGCCTGCATCCTTCAAAGCATCTACAAAGTCCTGAATAGTCGAGTCTGATGTTACTGTAAATGTCTTTGTTTTTCCTTCGGCGTCAATGGTTATTTCCTTATTCAGAAGGTTAGCATCAATATCTGTCAGCTTCTCACTGGTGGAAGTGGCAGATATCTTCGCTCCCGTCAAATACTGTGCTGTAGCAATATTCTTAACCTCCATGGTATAACTACCATTGGCTGCACTTGTACTTGCCTTAACGCTAGCAACGCTCTCGTCTGAAATGGTGGCCTTCTTGGTCATGTAGCTCGACTGAAGACGCATCTTGCTGGTCTGTTCGTTATAGAGTTTATACAACTTAGAATTCAAGTCTTTCCACTTGGTCTCTTTCCATTCCAACTTGGTCTTGGCGTTCTCAACTTTTGTCTTTTTCAGACTCTGAGCTGACATCAATGCGCCTACAATGGACTCCGTGTCCAGACCGGACGACAAACCACTCATTCGAATTCCCATATTCAGTCCTCCGTTTCTTTTTTTACTGACGAAACACCTCCCTGTGCTCCGCGTTTATAAGTTACCTCTTCTCGTCCACTAGGATTCCAGCCATCTCCCACATCTTCTGTAACATATCAAGTGACTTCTCTGGTGGAATCTCGCGAATTACCTTCTTGGTCTCCTCATCAATTACCTTGATGGAAACCCTGTTGGTCTCCTTGTGATAGGAATATTCGCAGCGAGTCTTCTCCATCTTGCGGTTGGCTGAGGAAACCGCATCATTAATGCTGGATTCACTCACCTGCCGATCCTTCGGGTCCTTTGGTTCCTTTGGATCCTTGTCCTTAGCGGAGGTGTCTTTTCCTTTTCCTTCTACCTTATTTACCTTAGGCGCTTCTGACACCTTGGCAACTTCTGGAGCGACAACCTCTGCTATTTTTGTAGCCTCTGCACTCGAGCCTCCATAGCTACTGCCTACACTACCTACTTTCTCCATATCCATATTCATACACCTCCATGTGGAAATATTATTAAAACGGGTACACCCTCTAAAAGTGAATACACCTTATCTATTTCCTTTATCGGCAAAAAAGGAGGGATACTTAATACCCCTCCTAAAAAATTCTACAAATTATTCATAAAATCTGAAAGCGATGCAGGATTTGTTCCACTGGCCGCCTCGGTATTGGATTCCTGAATCTGCTTGTAAATCTCCTTGCGGTAAACAGGAACTGACTTAGGTGCGTTGATACCAACCTTAACCTGGTCTCCCTTTACCTCAAGAATGGTAATCTCTATATCATCGTTGATGATAATGGATTCATTCACTTTTCTCGCTAATGCTAACATAACTTACGCCTCCCTCTTTTTGTTGAGGACATCGTAAACTTTGTATTTCACTTCATAGTCCTTGTTTTCAACCGCCACCTGCACACCCTTGCGAGTGTCGGAATTGATGATCAAAGGTGCCTTTAAATTCACTGACATATTTTCAAGTTCCTGTGGAACTGTCATGGTCAAAAGAACAACTAAGTTCTCCTCTGTTAAATCCCCTAGATCTGACAAGAGTTCATCCTCAACTACTGGATTGTAGTCTTCCTTTACTAACCAAGGCTTAATCACTGGAATAGCAAGAGCTGGCTCGTCTACTGACTGGAACCAGGAAATATTGGCCTCTTCCTTATCACTATCATATAAAATAGTGAATCTCTTGTACTGATTCAAGCCGATCAATCCGCGGTCAAAAGTTACGATTTTTTCCTCTGGAAGATCTACTTCCCCAAAATATTTTGTCTTTACTAACATGTACTCATCTCCTTTTGTCTATTATAGCATATCTATTATATGAAATCCAACAAAGATTGGCCCAAAATTTTGGAGGTAGCATTCAGTGTTGCCTGATACAAAAGATTGGCCTCTGTAAAGCCTATATAGGCCTCCCCTAGGTCTGCATCCTCGTTCTGACTCTTGGCATCATCTGTGTCTATTCTCTGCTCCTCAAGCTTACTCTGAGTCATTAACATACGGTTGTATCTAGAACCGTGATTTGCCATAGCCACATTCAGGGTGTTTTTTTGATTTTGCATGGTAGTTATGGCTGAACTCAGGGACTTTTGAAGCACCGAATTCTGAAGCTGGATTTCTGTACTAATCTGTTCCTCTAATTCCTTTAAATTGGCAAGGGTCTCTGTATCACCCTGGTCGCAGTCACTAATTCTCTTCTGAACTGCTTCAAGATTTCTCTCCATAATATTTAGGTCATTGCAGACATTGGAAATCTCGTCTACATGACGGTATATGGAGGTATCAAAGGCATTACATGCCTGGGTATTTACTGTCAGAGTCTGGCCAAAGTTAATCTGATACTTAATGGTCTGCTCATCCGCATTGCTGTACTTGATTTCTTTTCCTGTAGTATTGTCCTTGGCAACGCAGTCGAAGTAGTGTTCCGGACGGATTTCTCCGTTTTCAAACTCAGTCTTTTGGTAGTTGACACTGAGACCCGAGCCAGCGCGAATGCTGTCATAGATTCCATCTCCAAAAACGATTTCTCCTGTCTCTGGAACGAAGAAAATCTCATCATCTCCCGGATTCAGGTGTTCATTGAGGTTGGCATCATCCTCGATTTTCTTGGTGATTGCCTCCACTGTCACCTCGTTTCCATCGGCATCGGTGTAGGTCACAGACATAGTCTGGTCATCATCGCAATTGTCATAGGAAACCAAGGCCCTGTGAGTAGTATTAAACCTGGAGGCCTCCGATGCGTAATCCTGGGCACTCTTGCTGTCGTCAAAGCTTGGCTCACCGTATACATATTCATATTTGTTGATATGATTAATGTCAATTTCTTCTGTAATATTGTAGGTCACATTGGTCTGGGTATTCTCAAACAGGAGAGGAACATCTGTCCTGTATCCTGTAAAGAGATATCTTCCTGCATAATCCTGATTGGCATCCTGTTCAAAAATATAGGCCGCACTCTCTCTCAGCTGCAAAACCAGATTTTCTCTGTCCTCTGCATTGACCGTTCCTGTAGCCGCCTGAGTACAGATGGTAATCATCTCATCCAGTCTTCCATCTACATCCTTCATTACCGTCTCTGTGGCATCCATCCAGGAAATAGCGTCGTCAATATTGCTGAGATACTGGTCAATCTCGCTAAGAGTGGTCCTGTACTTAAGGGCACGAACTGCGATGGTAGGATCATCCGAAGGTCGCTGGATTTTTTTCTGAGTATTGTACTCCTGGAGATGCTTATTATAAGTAACCTTATTCTTTTGCATATTCATCATGGAGTTGTTTCTCATCATGTTATTGGTAACTCGCATACGCATTACCTCCTGGCTTTTATATCATCTGGTTAATTAACTTATCCAACAATTCATTCATTACGGAGAGGACCTTGTACTGGTTCTGGAGCATGCTCTGGAAGGTGATCAAGTCCTGTCCCTCTTCGTCCTCATCTACACCGGACACGGATTTGCGATTGGTGTCAATGGCATAGAGGAGGTTTTTCTGGCTCAGCGACAAGGTCTCCGCCTTGCCGGCATTTACTCCCAAGGAAGATGTCAGGGACTGAAGGAAGGTATCTGGCTCTCCGTGTACAAACATGTTGCCATCGTCCTTGAGCTTGGTCAGCCGCAAGACATTTTCTCCATTATCATTTCCCACATTGGCCCCGTTCTCTCCGGTGGCCTTGCAGGCGATTTTGTTAGGATCATCCATAATCTCTTTGGTGACCCCTATATTAAGTGCTGTCATATAATAGTAGGAACCGGTGTAATTGCCGTCTGAATCCGGATCTCCTACCAGGGAGGTAAAACTGGCATCTATGCCATCTACGCTCTCCTTAAATATGTAATTCTGACCTGTTCCAGGAATGGTGGCATTGAAAAAGTCCAATCCCGCCTCATCGTTTAGGTCCAAGCCCTCCTTGTGAATTCTGTTAAACTCCTGGGCATAGGTTCTGGCAAATTCATTGAGCTGGGCCATATAATACGGGATACCCTTGGCACCTACTGAATTTCCCACATAGGCTGTATATCCCTTTTCTACTGCTATGTCTAAGAGCTCCTCGTTAGGATCTTGAAGTTCAAACTCATAGGTGTAATTGCCATCGGCGTCTACATTGGCAGTAAAGGTCTTGTATCTGTACAACCTGTTGTTAATATTTATTTCGCCATCAAAGGCTGGAATATTTAGGGTTAAAAGATCATTGCAGTTGGCATTTTCCACAGTCAAAATCTTGGTGGACTTGTCATAACCTGTAATGCCTCCCTGCAAGATGCTTCCATTATTTCCATCTCTCATTTCAAAGAGGGCCTGAAGTTTTCCCCCAAGGCCTGCGGAATAACTGGAGAATCTAGATCCGTCGGACCACATTACATCATAACAGCCCTCCACATCATTGATGTTGCTAAAGGTCTCCTTCTGGGTCAAAACAATTTCATTGGAATTGTAGGTATCCACCAAAAGGTGTCCGTTGATATATACACAGTACTGGGTTTCTCCCACACCGTCTGCTGCCTCTTTTTCCACAGTCTCCACTCCCACGAACTGGGACAACTCATCGATCAAAAGGCTTCTGGCATCTCGCAAATCGTTGGCCGTATTGCCATAGGACTCGATGGTATTAATTTGTCGGTTGAGGGAAACAATTTTAGATGCATAAGAATTGACCTGATCCACTGTGGTCTTGATTTCCACATTGGCCTCCGCCTGGAGTTCCTGCAATTTTTGAGCAATATCATTGAGGTATTCCGTAAAAGTCTGAGCCGTGGTCACCGCCTGGGTGCGGGTCGTATCATTGTCCGGATTACCTACCAGATTGCTGAGGACATCGCAAAAATTGTCGAAGGCATCCGTCGCATTGGAGCCGTCCTCGTTGGTCACATCTCCGCAGATAAAATCCTGGATGGAATACAGATAATACCTCTCCGTGTCATATTTACTATAGGAAGACTGTGTGGACTGATACTTGCTGTCATAGTACTCGTTGCGAGTCCTGTAAATATCTGTCACAGTCACACCAAAACCCTGGACTAGGAGAGCAGACTTGTTACCTACCATGGACTGGATGCTGGCAGTCTGCTTGGAGTAACCCTCCGTCTCCACATTGGCAATATTGTGCGCCGTGGTCTGGATGGCTTGGTTGTAGGTCATCATACCTGATTTTGCAATTTCAAGACTTCCAAATGTTGATGCCATAAAATCAGCCTCCTAATTTTTCTATCACATGCTCTAGCATTTCCGAAATTGTTGTAATGTATCTGGCAGAGGCATCGTAACAGCGCTGGAATTTAATCAGGTCGGAAAGTTCCTCATCGGTGGAAACTCCCATAACATCCTGTCTCTCCACGTCTAGACTGTTAACAGTTGCCTGCTGATTTGTCACAATACCATTCCAAACACTTCCCACATTGGCCAGGTTGCTGCACATTCCCACATAATAGTCTAATGCGCTGTAGCTGGTCAGGGAGTTTGGCTCCAGAGTTCCCAGCTCCTGGTTGAAGCTCTGGGCGATGGCCTGCAACTCCACATTGGCATATCCACCGTAGTTTCCACTGGTCTCCGTGTACTTGGTTGGCAGTGTAGATGAATCCTGCAAAACCACGGGATTGATTACCAACTGATCAATGCTGTAAAGAGAATATTCATTCTCCAAATCCTCTTCATTATAGAGATAGACCTCCTGTTCTGAATAAGTTCCATCCTCATTCAAAATACTCAGGGTGGTCTTTGTGTATCTGTCAATTCCTCTTCTGGAAAAAAGTTCCGCTCCAATGGTATTGTTTCCATCGTCTCCCATGAGGCAATTATCCACATCCAAAATCATAGCCGTGCTGCCGTCCTCGAGGGTAACCTCCTTGTTAGGACAGAGTAGGTCGTTAATGGCAGTAACAATACCGTGTACCAGGGTATCTAACTGACTCTGGACCGTCATCACTACGGAAGGCTCAATGGTGTCATTGTAAACCTCTAAGTCTTTGCCGTACTGGTCTAGGGCCCTGTCGTAAGCATCCTGGTTAAAACTTCCATCTTCATTTAAGTAAGCTGGATCGTCTACCTGAGGCTTTACTGGCACATCGGAATACTTGGCCAAATAAGTTCCTCGGGCAACCATTAAGCCCCTCAGAGAACCAATATCTGTATTGGTAGCTGAGGAATAGGTTAAACTGGTATGTAAAAAAAAGTCCCCTCCGTTGGTCCATACTGGTTTCAGGAGCTTGGAGGTAGTACTCTCATAGTCCGTTTTCAAAAAATACTGGTTGACGGAATCAAGAAGGAAGGCTCCTTCCGAGTAAATATTTATGGTTCCGTCCTTGTCCTCTGACACTTCAATATTAATAATCTTACTCAAATCATCTAAGGCCTGATTTCTCT
>JAILSA010000111.1 GCA_024697885.1 Eubacterium sp.
TGTACTGCTCAGGTGCAGCATACTCCTGATTGAGGAAGGTTGCACTAAATACGGAAGTCTCTGTTCCCTGGTATTTAGCAGCACCTAAGTTGGTCAGCATAATGCGGCCGTCAGATGCGCGGACAATGTTGGATGGAGTGATGTTGCAGTGAACAATCTTGCGCTCATGCAGACACTTAAGTCCCTCCAAAACAGGAATCATAAGGTCGGAAACTTCATCTACAGAATATGGAACGTACTCTCTCTTCATGAACTCACGCTCCACACTAACACCCTCTACGAACTCGGAAACCATATAGTCAGTGGAGTTCAGGGTGAAGTAATCATAAATTGCCGGGAAGTAACGGGTGTGAAGGAACTGAGCTGTCATACGACACTCCTTCATGAATCCCTCTCTTCCACTGTTAAATGCATAGGTCTGGCGAGAACTCTTAACCTGTACGGTTCCGTCCTCAGCACGAACTGCCCATGCCTCTGGGAAAAACTCTTTTACCTTAACCAGACGCTGAAGCATTACGTCCTCGCAGAGATAGGAGATAGAAACCTTCTCTGTTCCCATGACACCAATGATTCGATAGTTCTTGCCAATGGTATTTCCTGGCAAAAGCGCCTGTGGTGGTCTGGCAGATACATTACTATAATGTACAAACTGGTTAGGATTTTCCTTACTAATATGAATCTCCGCAATGAATTCCTTGCGGGTCATGTTTGGATTATCAATAGAAAGCACCAAAGCCCAACGACCCTCGATACCCTTTAAGGCCATTACTTTGATTTTGCCGTTTGCCTTGTTTACCTCGATGCCCCATGCCAGGTAAGTCAAACCTGCCTTTGGTCCATTCTCCGGAACAACAATAGCACAATTCACGCCCAAGAATTTATCGTATGCACGCCACATTGCGTAGTCCTGCTTCTTCATGAGCAATCTTCCCAACAAATAACGCTTGGACAAGAGTTGACCTGTTTTCCAGCCTTTTTCGTCTTCGTCTACGATGCCATTCTCATACTCGCAATAAGGGCATGCGCCACTCTCATTTACTTTTTTTGAAAAACATCCTTTACAAATTTCAGTTACATCCATGCCTAATCAGCCCCCTGTATTACTTGTGTCATATTTCCCTATATTGCCTTATTCTGGGCAAAAATACTCCTAAGAGTATAGGTTTGTCACATACTACAATAATAGTACAAATCAAAATATAAGTCAATACTGATTTATTCGTCTACGCCTCGCATCAAAATCTTTGGTGAGCCCTTGCCCTCCACATAATCCCTGGTGATAATCACCTTGCCGATCATGTCGTCCTTTGGAATCTCATACATGATATCCATCATGAAGTCCTCAATAATGGAACGAAGAGCTCTGGCTCCTGTTTTTTTCTTGGCTGCCCTGGCCGCCACAGCCCTGAGAGCATCCTCCTCAAACTCCAAATCCACCTCGTCCATGTGCAGGAGCTTGCGGTACTGCTTAACGATAGCATTTCTCGGCTCTGTCAGGACTTTTACCAAGAGGTCCTCGTCCATGGACTCCAGGGAGAACACAATAGGAAGTCTTCCGATAAACTCCGGAATCAAGCCGTAGCCTCGGATGTCCTCTGTCTCCACCTTATCAAAAATGTTTTTGTCCTGGTCAAAACGGTCCTTGAGTTCTGACCCAAAGCCGATTCCTCCCTGCTTGGTCAGTCTTTTCTTGATAATGTCCTCAAGGCCCGGGAAGGCGCCGCCGCAGATAAAGAGGATGTGGCTGGTGTTGACGGTGGTCATTGGCACCATGGCATTTTTGTTGGTGGCCCCCACTGGCACCTCTATGTCTGCCCCCTCCAAAAGTTTCAGAAGGGCCTGCTGAACAGACTCCCCGCTCACATCTCGGCTGTTGGTATTTTGTTTCTTGGCCAGCTTGTCAATCTCATCGATGTAGACAATGCCTCGCTCTGCCAACTCCACATCGTTGTCTGCGTTGGCTAAGAGCTTGGAAATTACACTCTCTACATCGTCGCCGATGTAGCCCGCCTCTGTAAGAGAGGTGGCATCTGTAATGGCCAATGGCACCTGAAGAAGTCTGGCCATGGTCTGGACCATAAAGGTCTTTCCCGAACCGGTTGGTCCCAACATCAGCATGTTGGACTTCTCAATGGCCACGTCCTCATCTGTCCCGGACTGCTCTGCCAGAACTCTCTTGTAGTGGTTGTAAACTCCCACTGCCAATACCTTCTTGGCCCGGTCTTGTCCCATCACATACTCATCAAGATTGCCCTTGATGACATGAGGCGCTGGCAGGCGGTTGATGTCCAGGGCCGGTGACTCCTTCTTTTCCTTTTTCTTCTTTTTTACACTGTGTTTTTCCTGGAACTCTGTTGGCTGCTCCATGCCATAGGCCCCAAAATTCATCATGTCCATGCCCATAAAAGGTGGCAGTCCCTGCATATTAATCTGGTCCATGGCCTTTTGCATACAGTCGGAGCACACATATATATCGTTAGGGATTTTGATCATTTTCTCCACCTTGCTCTCTGGCCGGTGGCACATATAACAGACTTTCTCGTAGCTGTCCTTCTTTTCCTTGTTCTCCTCATCCCTATTTTTAATTTCTTCGCTCATTTTTTCCTCCTAACAAGGCTTTCTTCATCAAAAACAATATCCCACCACGAAAATCGCAGTGGGATACAAGTATACACTATTTCTTATTATTAGTAAAGGCCGTCTCCCCAAGGGACTACTTCTGACCCGCCGGAATCAGGAGCCTCCTGCTGCTGGAATCCTCCCTGTTCTGACTCATCCTCCAAACCATTTAAGGTGTCCTTGCTCTTAAGGGTTACCTTCACTTCTTTTTCCTTATATTCACCGTCGTCGCTTCTCTGAAGAGTTACGGTAATAGTTGTACCCACCTTGGTGTTATTTACCTTTTCCTTGACCTCGTCAATGGTCTTGACACTGATGCCGTCAATCTTGGTAATAATATCTCCTTCCTTGATGCCTGCCTTGTAAGCAGCTCCTGTGTCGGAAATACTTGCCACATAAACACCTACTGGAATTCCATAGCTCTCGCTGACAGTTTCACTGAT
>JAILSA010000118.1 GCA_024697885.1 Eubacterium sp.
GACAGGTGACTTATCTGGCAAGGCAGCCATACACCAAAGAATTCACTACCCAGTATACAGGAGAAGCCCATAGCCAGGAAGGTGAGGGATTAGGTTGTATGTTTCAGCTGGATGCTCAGGAGAAAACATATAAACCATTAAAGATATCTAGTATAATACTGGGGGCTGGCGGCTTAGGTGCGTTTTTTGATAATTTTGGCTTTACTCGTAGGGGTTTTGCCTTAGAAGAAGATATACCATACACGGATGTAAACGGCGAAGAAAATTTCGAAGCAGACGCAGATTGAACGGTAGAGGACAAGCATGACAAGGATGCCTATCATTTAAAAAATCTATATCGATTGCCAAGTATATCTGAACCACAATATCTTCTTACGGGGGTGGGGAGTGATTATGCAGTATCTGATAAAGAAGAAGTTATAAAGAATATGAAGTCTTATCTTTACAATCAGGGAGCGCTAGCTATATCATGTCTTGCTGATCGGGCAAGCAATAGCGAGGAAGGAAAAACCTCTAATTTTAGCTATGAAAATGGAGCACTTTATAATGTAGATGAAGACTGGAAAGATGTGGATCATGAGGTTTTGATTGTAGGCTGGGATGATGATTATCCTAAGGAAAATTTTAAGACCAGTGATAATAGAGAACTGCCACCGGGAGATGGGGCTTGGCTGGCTAAAAACTCCTGGGGGGTAAATTGCTGGGGAAATACTCTTTATAATGAATATATGTATTATAAACTTATATCCTGGAAAGATACAAGTGTTTATGAGGTCCTTGGGGGAAAGACCATTCAAGAGGCTATTGACAGTGGTCAGGAGATTTTTTTTAGAAAAACAGCAAGCGATCGGGAAGATAAGACCTGGGAGCTTTGCTTAGAAGAAAAAACAGGGTCCAAGGTGATTGCTAAGGTCACACGATACAGCGTTACCGTAGAGGGAGATCGTTACATCTTTATGGGAGATGAAGAGACGGAGCTGGGAGTTGGTCAACCGACAGTTCAATATTCTCATTGTCCAACTTGGGATGGCTATTTTTATATTTCCTACTATGACCGTACCATATGTAGTGTCGCAGGATACGAGGGAGTTAAGGCAGAGGATGATTACGACAATCTGTATACCTATTGCTATAACGGATGTAATGATGGTGGAAATGAAATCGAAGATTACGAGTTTGACAGTGCCCTTAAGGTATCAAATGTCTTTACAGCCCAGAAGGATGAAACAATTAAGGCTATTAACATAGCCATGGGAGAGTGTGGAACCGTTTTATCATTGGATGTCTATACCTTCCCTGTGGGAACCAGGGTGAAAAATCCAGAAAGTGGAATCAGAGTAGAAAAGGCTCATTTGGAAAAGCAGATGACATATGCAGGACAATATACCCTGGAATTGCCAACACCGGTGGAGGTAGAGAAGGGACAGTCCTATGCCCTTGTGGCGAAGCTGAAGAGAACCGACTTAGACGGGGGAGTAAAGTACTTTGCCCCGATAGAGAGGACAGGATATACTGACTCATCCCCATTTGATTACCAACTGGATGAAAATACGACATTGTCTTGTGTAACTTGGTCAGTGATTAAGGCCAATGAAGAGGAAAGTTATATTTATAATCCGGCAGACAAGACCTGGTATGATGTGACCGACGTGCAGGGCCTAAAAAAAGCGGGGGGAGATGTTTGGAACGCAACCTATTTAGGGACGGTAGGAAGGCGTGTCTGTGGTGTGGGAAATGTTATCCTTTCCAGCTATACAGACGACGGTATCAGCCCGAGGACAAAAGTGAATACTACAGAAGTAGAATCCAGTGAAAACGCAGATTCCAAGGTGAGCTTGAGTGGGGACAAGGTGGACCTGAAGGTCGCCTCTGCCACCTATACAGGCAAGGCCCTAAAGCCTCAGGTGACAGCTAAATATAATGGAACTACGTTAAAGGAGGGAACAGATTTTAGCCTGACCTACAGTAAGAACAAAAAGGCTGGCAAAAAGGCTCAGATTACCTTGACAGGAAAAGGAAACTACACAGGTTCTGTCACCGTGAACTTTACCATTAAGAAGAGAAAACTCACCAAGAAAAATGCGGCGGTAAAGGTGGCCAAGGCTGTTTACACAGGCAGGGCCCTAAAACCAAAGGTAACAGTGAAGTGGAAGGGAAGCAAGTTAAAGAAGAGCCGCGACTACACCCTCAAGTATTCCAAGAATAAGAAGGTAGGTAAAAAGGCCCTAGTGAAGATTACAGGAAAAGGAAATTTCAAGGGAAGTATAAAGAAGAACTTTACCATCAAGAAGAAGTAGAGAAAAGTTTTTTCAAGAAAAAAAGTGCCTCGCCAGCTGGTGGGGCACTTCTTGGATTTTATAGTATTATAATCAAACCTTAGGGAGATTTGCCAAGGATGCGGCGATTTCTTCATCTGTTGGGATGTAATCGGACATATCCCCGTTGTTAAACTTCTCATAAGCGAAGAGGTCAAAGTAACCGGTTCCGGTGAGACCGAAGACGATGGTTTTTTCCTCGCCGGTTTCCTTGCACTTAAGGGCCTCATCAATTGCCACGCGGATGGCGTGTGAACTCTCTGGAGCAGGGAGGATACCCTCAACGCGGGCGAACTGAACAGCGGCCTCAAATACCTCAGTCTGCTCTACACTTACTGCCTCCATGAGACCGTCATCATAGAGCTGAGACAGGGTGGAGCTCATGCCGTGGAAGCGAAGACCGCCGGCATGGTTTGGTGATGGCATGAAGCCACTGCCCAGAGTATACATCTTGGCCAATGGGCAAATCATTCCGGTATCACAGAAGTCGTAGGCATATTTACCACGGGTGAAGCTTGGGCAGGATGCAGGCTCAACAGCGATGATTCGGTAGTCGGCCTGGCCCTTGATTTTCTCTCCCATAAATGGAGCAATCAAACCGCCGAGGTTGGATCCGCCTCCAGCACATCCAATAATGATGTCTGGTTTAATATCATACTTGTCCATAGCTTTTTTGGCCTCGAGACCGATCACAGACTGGTGGAGCATAACCTGGTTGAGAACACTTCCCAAAACATAGCGGTAGTTAGGGTCTTTTCCGGCAACTTCAACGGCCTCAGAAATAGCACAGCCAAGGCTTCCATTGGTACCTGGGTGCTCCGCCAAAATCTTTCTTCCCACCTCAGTGGTTTCAGATGGAGAAGGAACTACAGAAGCACCGTAGGTTCTCATAACCTCGCGACGGAAAGGCTTCTGCTCATAGGAAACCTTTACCATATATACTTTACAATCCAAATCCAAATAGGAACAAGCCATAGAAAGAGCAGTTCCCCACTGGCCTGCGCCGGTCTCTGTGGTCACACCCTTGAGGCCCTGTTTCTTGGCATAATAAGCCTGGGCGATGGCGGAGTTGAGTTTGTGGCTTCCGCTGGTGTTGTTACCCTCGAACTTGTAGTAGATTTTGGCAGGAGTCTGGAGTTTTTCCTCCAGGCAGTAAGCGCGAACCAAAGGGGATGGACGATACATTTTGTAAAAGTTTCGAATCTCCTCTGGAATCTCGATGAATGGAGTTGTGTCATCTAACTCCTGCTGAACCAGCTCATCGCAGAAGACAGCGGACAGCTCCTTGGCTGACAGGGGCTGACCTGTGGCTGGGTTGAGAAGAGGAGCTGGTTTGTTGATCATGTCAGCTCGGAGATTGTACCAGGATGTTGGCATCTCGCTCTCTTCGAGATAAATCTTGTAAGGTATTTTTTTGTTTTCCATTTTTCTTCTCCTTTAAGAAATTTTTCTAAATTGATACAAAAAAACCTGCCCCTACAGAAACTACTGTCAGGACAGGCCTTGATTACCTGTAGTGGCACATGTTAGGGCGCTTTTGCACCCATAAAATAGATTAACATAAGGGATTTGCCAATGTCAAGGCTTTCGGGGGCCTGTGAAAAAATGGAAAGCGTCATAAATCTTAATAAAATATAAA